>CAYQYM010000086.1:0-8444 GCA_964421715.1 uncultured Acidipila sp. | reverse complement strand
GCGCTGCCCGCACCACGCCGGCGACTGACCTGTCGAGCGATGCCGGCCGCTCCTGCAGCAGCCACAGCGCCTCGCGGTAGCCGTGCAGCGTGCCCACGTCCACGTAGGCTTCGCCCGCGCGCAGGCCCACCGCCTGGCCGCCGCGCCTGAGGTATGCATTCACCAGAGTGCCAAAGTACTCATCGCCGCGGCCCGGCTCGCGCCAGAGCGCGTGCAGCTCGTGAAAGATCCGGCCGGGCATCTTGAACGCTCCCCATATCCAGTGCGAACGCGCGCTCTTCCGCTTCACCTCAATCTCCGTTACGGATCCCGCCTCATCGGTCACCACGGCGTCAAAGAGCTCAGGACGTGCCACTGGAAAGAGCAGGAACGAGAGCCGATCGTCTGGCAGCGAAGCAAGTGCGTTCGCGGGAAACCAAATGGTGTCCGGGAGCCCGACGATCACGGGCTCATTGCCCACCAGGGGAGCCGCGCGAAACACAGCATCGCAAAAGCCCCCGGCCCTGGGCTGCACCACGTAAGCAATGTCCGCGCCGTGAACCCCCGCACCGTAGTACTCGAGGATGTCGGATTTTCCCGGAGAGATGACAAAGCACAGTTTGCTTGCGCCGCCGGTAATCATGCGCTCGACCAGGTATTCGCTCACCGCGCGCGGCCTCTCCATGCCTGCATCGATGCGGCTGCCCACCGGCAGCAACTCCTTTGAGAATGCCAGCGGCTGAATGCGGCTGCCGATTCCGGCGGCGGGAATGATGCCCCACATCTTCGCTGCCCTCCTTTCGCGGTGCGG
Organism: uncultured Acidipila sp.; assembly: GCA_964421715.1. Classification (GTDB taxonomy): domain Bacteria; phylum Acidobacteriota; class Terriglobia; order Terriglobales; family Acidobacteriaceae; genus CAYQYM01. Next base: position 7,654 of record CAYQYM010000086.1, on the reverse strand, counting down.
CTGTCAGCCGGCCGCCACTGCAGGTTGCGTTCGCGCCTGCTCCAGCGCGCGTTCCAGGTCGATGGCACGGCGCGCCGAGGTGTGGCGGTCCATCACCGTCTCGCGTGCAGCCGCAGCCATTCGCTGCAACTCCGCATCGCTGCGGGCCAGGGCGTGGATAGTGTCCTGGGCCGTGCGCGCCACGAGGATCGACTCTTCCGGCGTAAAAAACTCCTCCAGCCCCTCCCATGCATCGGAAAGCAGCGGAGCCCCGCAGGCCGCGGCCTCAAACAGCCGGCCCGAGGGGCAGAATCCATACTCGGCCATGGCGCGGCGCGTGACATTGAGCGTGAGCCGGCAGGAAGAAAAGAAGGCCGGGTGCAGCGGCGGCGGCATATGCCGGACGAAGTAGATGTTCGGCCCCCACGGAAACTCCTGCGGATATTGCGCTCCACCGATAAGAAACCGCAAATTTTCAAGTGCAGCCGCTGGCTTGAGCAGCAGTTCTTCGAGGGCCTGCTGCCGGTCTGCCGCATAGGTGCCCAGATAGGAAAGGTCCGCTCGATAGTCGTCGCGCGCCTCCACCCGGTAGTGCGATTCCGGATCCACGCTGCCGTAGAGCGGCGCCACCGTCCTCGCGCCCAGCCGTTCCTGAAGCTGCTTGAGCGCCTTGCCTCCCGTGTAGCTCAGTACCAGGTCGAAGTCGCCGAGTCCATGCGCGGGCAGGTAATCCACAGGTTCGCCGGTCAGCAGCCGGTCGAGTGTAACCGGCGTGTCAAGGTCGTAAAAGCATTTGATCTCCGCGCCGGAGCCGAGGACCATCTCTGCGGCGCGCGCACCCTCCGGGCAGTAGCTCGTCACCATGCCTGCTTCCGCGGTGGCCAGCTCGCGCCGCAGCGCTGGCTCCGCTTCGTCCAGAGTCGCGTAGAGCACCAGCCGCGAGCGGCCCGGCAGCGCCGTCAGGTCGCGGTTCGCGGCATAGTACGGAACGTCCTTTTCAAAGAAGACGACCTCGTGGCCGCGCCCGGTCAGAGCCTTGATCAGGCCACGCCACAGCGTTGCGTGACCGTTGCCCCAGGAAGAACTCACCGTCAGCCCCGCAATGACCAGCTTCATTCACTCTCCCGCGCAGCACCACCCATTACGATGTGAGCAGCAGCAAGGAATGTTTGCTGCTGTGCGTGTCTTCTGTTCGAAAGGCGGAGCATCTACATGGCTCGCTCACATCGCGTTTACATGCGCAGCCGCACATGATAGAAGGGGTGGAGTTGATAACGCTATCAATCGATCGTCCAAGTGGAGATACAGCCCTGATGATGCCCCGCAGCGGAATCCGCCTACTTATGCTTTGCCTTGTTTCAGCCAGTTGCCTTCCTGCAGCGCTCGCTGCAGAACGGCAGAGCGTACCGCTCAATTCCGGATGGGAGTTCCGGCAGAAGTTGACCGCGCCCGGTGCAGCCGCGGTTCCCTGGAAGCCCGCGCAGGTGCCGGGCGATGTCCACCTGGACCTGCTGCACAACAACATGATCCCCGAGCCCTTCTACCGGCAGAATGAAGCCAAGCTGCAGTGGATTGAGAACGCCGACTGGGAGTACCAGTCCACCCTGCAGGCCACGGCACAGATGCTGGCGCATCCGCACGTCGAGCTGGTCTTCGAGGGCCTGGATGCGGTGGCCATGGTTTATGTGAACGGGCAGCAGGTGCTCGCGGCGGACAACATGTTCCGCGAATGGCGGACGGACATACGCGCAGCGCTCAAACCCGGGGCCAACACCTTGCTCGTCGTCTTCCCTTCGCCCATCAAGGCAGCCGAGAAAGTGGCCGACAAAGACCCCTGGCAGCCGAAGACGCAGACCGAGGCGAAGACCTACATCCGCAAGGCCGCCTATGAGTACGGCTGGGACTGGGGTCCGCGCTTCGTGACCAGCGGTATCTGGCGCCCGGCGCATCTCGACCTCTGGGACGAAGCGCGCATAGCCGACCTTTACGTGCACCAGTTGAGCATCACCGCGAACCTTGCCCAACTGAGCCTCGAAACGGCCATTGAGGCCACCGCCGACACCACCGGCAAGCTCAACATCACCTACGAACAGGGTGGCCAGAAGAAATCCGTCTCGCAGGCAGTGATGCTGCACGCCGGCACGAACACTGTAAATGTGCCGCTCGCGATTCCGCGTCCAGCGCTTTGGTATCCCTCCGGCTACGGTGCGCAGCCCATGTACAACTTTCACGCTGAGCTCACCGCGGGCAGGAGTACGCTCGATGAGCGCTCCGCGAGAGCTGGCCTGCGCTCCGTTGTGCTGCGCCGCGACCTAGACCAATGGGGCCGCTCCTTTGAATTCGACGTCAACGGCATCCCGGTCTTTGCAAAAGGTGCGGATGTGATCCCGTTTGACAGCTTCCCCAGCCGCGTCACCACGGAGCAGTACCGCCGCATCCTGCAGTCTGCCAAGGATGCAAACATGAACATGATCCGCCACTGGGGCGGCGGCTACTACGAGACGGACGAGTTCTACAGCATGTGCGACGAGCTCGGCATCATGGTCTGGCAGGATTTCATGTTCGGCAACGATTGGCAGCCCGGCACCTACGCCTTCAAGCAGGAAATGGAGCGCGAGGCCGAGTACCAGGTCACGCGGCTGCGCAATCATCCCAGCATCGTCATCTGGTCCGGCAACAACGAGACCGAGCTGGCCTTTCACTGGAAGGGTCGAGACCAGCTGCCGAACGATGTCCGCATGCGCATGTGGCAGGACTACGTCAGCGAGTTCAGCGGCGTGCTGGCGCGAACGGTGGCCCGGCTGAACGCGGAGACGCCCTACTGGCCAAGCTCGCCAAGCTCAGACTACGAGGACACCTCGAAGGACTTTGAATCCGGCGATATGCACGACTGGAGCGTTTGGCACGGCAACGCAGAGTTCGACGAGTACGAGAAGCACTTTCCGCGCTTCGTCACCGAATACGGCTTTCAGTCCTTCCCCGAGATGAAGACCGTGGAGGCGTTTACCAAGCCGGAAGACCGCACCAGCATCTTTACGCCCGTCATGCTGGCACACCAGAAGAACAACGCCGGCAACTCGATCATCCGCGATTACATGCTCAAGTATTACGGCGAGCCGAAAGACTTCGCTTCTTTTTTGTATGCAAGCCAGGTGCTGCAGGCCGAGTCCATGAAGATCGGCGCCGAGCACTTTCGCCGCCTGCGCCCGCGCACCATGGGCTCTATCTATTGGCAGCTCAATGACTGCTGGCCGGTTGCCTCCTGGTCCAGCATCGACTACTACGGACGCTGGAAGGCGCTGCAGTACTACGCGCGCCGCTTCTACGCGCCCACGCTGGTGTCACCTCACGTTGAGGATGGCAAGCTCGCCGTCTACATCGTCTCCGATAACACGGTCGTACAGCAGGGGCAGCTCCATCTTCGCATCATGGACTTCTCCGGTAAGGTGCTCCAGCAGCAGACGCAGGCTGTGACGGTCGGGCCACTTTCCAGCAAGCCCTACATCGAGCTGCCGCTGTCCACCTTTGCCAATGCAAACGGAACAGACGCGGCGGCGATCTTCGGAGCAGTGGACCTGACGGTGGCCGGCAACGTGGTCTCGTCCAACATGGTCTATTTTGCGCCGACGAAGCTCATTCACCTGCCCACGCCCAACATCCAGACGGAGTTGGCCGCGGCAGCCTCCGGCAGCTTCAAGCTGAAGCTCACATCGCCCGTCCTGGCCAAGGGCGTCTACGTCTCCTTCGGCTCGCTGGACGCAACCTACAGCGACAACTACATCGACCTGCTGCCGAACGAGCCACAGAGCATCGCCGTAACCAGCAGCGCGTCGGCTGAGCAGTTGAAGCAGCAGATGGAGATCATGACCATGGCGGACGCCTTCGCACCGCCACCAGACACACCGCCCGCAGCTCCACCACCCCTGCAGTAGCGGGTCGAGCAGATGACCGGCGTTCGGTGGGACTGCCCGTTGGCCTGCACGATTGAACTCCGATGAAGGCGAGGCCCGATTGGAGCGCGCCGCACCTGGTCACAGCCCGAAGGGTGTCGAGCCGGTCATTTCCCAAGATCGCTTCGCCGTCGACTTCACGCTGTAAAGAAAAGGGATGGACCGAGGTCGCTCCATCCCTTTTCGCGCGCCTGACGATAACTAGTTGCCCTGAGGCGGAGGAGGCTGCTGCGCCGGCGGAGTGGGCTGCGTCGGCTGCGGCGGCATGGTGGTGTTCTGCGGCTGCTGGGGCTGTTGCTGCTGCTGTTGCAGGTTCTGCTTCTGCGAGGGCACGACCGCCTCGGGCATCTGCCTGGCCGGCTCGATACCCGGAATGGTCGGGTTTTGCGTGACCGTGCCGCTGACCGCATCTCCGAGGCTCAGGCCATACTCATCCAGCGTGCTCGCCAGCAACTGCTGCAGCGAGGCGCGGTCCTTGGCGTAGGTGGCCGTGGCCGTGATCACGTTGTTCTCCGCGGCGGCGAGATTCCGCTCCTGTGAGAGCACGAGCGCCGTGGTAGAGGCGCCGAGCCGCAGCTTCTTCTGTTCGGCATCGAGGCTCTGGCGAGCGTACTCACGCGCGGCCAGCGCAGACTGCACCTGCGCGCGATCGTTCGTCAACGCAAACTGGCCGTTGATGACGTTCATGCGCGTCTGCACGTAGAGCTGCTCCAGCCGCATCTGCGCCTGACGGTACTCAAGCACCGAACGTGCCTGCTGCGCCTGTGCGGTGCGGTTACGGATCGTGATGCTCACGTTGATACCTGCGCCCTTGTCCGGTCCGCTGCCGTTGAAGAGGTTGCTGAAGGCGGTGCCGTAATTCACCGTCGGAACGGTGGCCGGTCCACCAAAGCGACGCGGATTGTAAAGCGGGTTCTGGCGGCCGCCGATACCGGCAGCCCCGTAGAAGCCATAGGCGTCGATTGTTGGCAGCAGGCCATTTTTCACACCCTTCAGGGTGATCTCGTCGTTTTTAAGCGCGAGCATGGCCTGCTCGATCGCCGGGCTGTTTGCGTCCGCCTGCCGCACCAGGTCCTCTACGGAGGCCTTTTCCTCCGGCATCTCCAGCAGGCTCACGCGGTCGGTCGGAATCACCGGGGCGCTCGAGAGCGTGGGATCATCCAGGTTGCGGGCAATGGCCTGTTTCATGATGAGCTGCTGGTACTCGAGCGTGCTCTGCGAGGCGGTAAGAGCCTGCTTGTCGGATGCAACCTGGCTATCGGCGTTCACCACGTCGAGCGGCGCCAGCGTTCCAATTTCAACCTGCTTGCGGTTATCCGAGGCAAGTTGCGTTGACTGCTGCAGCGCGCGCTGCTTGGACTGGACATCTTCATACGCACTGACCAGGCCCCAGTAGATCGTCTCGATCTGGTTAATGGTGTAAAGGATCTGGGAGCGGAACGCCGAGTCCGCGATGCGGCGGTCGTTCTTCGCCTGCAGGATAAAGCGCCCGTTGATGCCCGTGCCAAATCCCTGTAGCAGGTGCTGTGTGATCTGCGTGCGAAAGCTGGTTTGCAGTGCAGGGCTGTAGCTGCTGAAGATGCTGTTGGTGGTTGTACGTGAGTTATTAAACGTGACGTTCAGCGTGGTACCGGTAACAAACGCCTGATTATAAGCGAAGTTATACGTGTCTACGTTTTGGTTCAGGGTCAGCGAGCCGGTCTGAAAGGTAGAAGTAACCGGCTGGCGGGTGCGCTCAAGCTGGAGGGTCCCGGTCAACACAGGATCCAAAACCGGCGGCAGCGGGCCGCCTCCGTTCGTACTGAGGGCAAGACCGGCCGCGCCCGTGCCCGCGCCGCCAGCGCCGGTGGTGGTGCCGCCCGGGCCCCCGCCCGCGGCGGTGACCGTGGTAGAGCCGCCGAGAGTGCCCGTCACGAGCCCGCTGTTGACGCCCAGCAGCGTGGAGCCGGCACGCGCACGCAGCAGGTCCGTATCGGCGATATCGAGGTTATAACGCTGAATCGCGATGTCGTAGTTGTTCTCAAGCGCAAGCACGACCGCGTCACTGAGGCTCAAGTAAATCTTGCCGTTCTTCACCAGATTCTCGAGGCGAACCGAATTGCTGAAGCGGGGCGGCGCTGCCGTAGTGGCAGTGTAAGGCGCTGCAGGATTGGGAAAGTAGCCGCGAGGGCGCGTGAAGTCTCGTGGCGTAGGCCGCATGTAAAGCGGTTGCGTGTAGTTCGGCGCCGGGGCCGGCGGCAGCCCGGTCACGGTCTCACCAGGCGCGGCCGGGGGCGTCTGTGATTGCTGCTGCTGGGCCCACCCGGAAGCGGAGCTTGAAAGCAGCAGCGCAACGCCTGCCGCGGCTTTGAGTTTCTCTACTGTGCTTCGCCTCTGCTTCTCTGCCAACCGATCCATTCGCCTCTCCAACTGCAGTCAACGCCGGACTTTAGCCGGTCAAACTTTATACGGACAGCTACGCAAATTCGTTCCGCAATCGTGCCCGACGGAGAGCTTTCCGCAGCCCCGTTGCTCGCCGAACTTGCAGCTTTTCACGGAAACCTGAGTATATCGCAGCTACTAGATGCTTTAAGCTCACCCTTTGGACGTGAGAAAACAACCGGAGAGCAACAAAAATCAACTTTGCGCCGCCAAAGTCCTGGGTTGGCGGGTGACGCTTGCCTACGATGGCACGGATTTTTTCGGCTGGCAGGCGCAGCCTGGGCTTTCCACCATCCAGGGACGGCTGGCCGAGGCCATTGCGCACGTGACCGGGGAATCGGTGCTGCCGCAGGGCAGCGGCCGTACGGACGCCGGTGTGCATGCCGCCGCGCAGGTCGCCTCCTTTCCACTTCGCGCGCCGATTCCACCGGCGAACCTCATGCGCGCGTTGAACCGCGCTCTGCCCGCTTCAATCCGCGTGCTTGAGGCCATCCACGCGCCGCCCGGCTTTCACGCGCGCCACGATGCCCTGGCGAAGACCTACGAGTACCGCATCTTTCGCGGGGAGCCCTGCCCGCCCTGGCTCACGCGCTACGTTTATGCCCTGCCCTGGCCGCTTGATGTCGATGCGATGCGCCGGGCGCAAAACGCCGTCCTTGGCACGCACGACTTCTCCTCTTTTGCGGCGACGGACCCGGACCGTTCGGCGCGCATGGCGGAGAACTGCGTAGTGCACAACGTGCGAACGATCTACAGCGCAGAATGGAAGCAGGATGGAGATCTGCTGGTCTATCGCGTGCGCGGAGACGGGTTCCTGCACCACATGGTGCGCAACCTGGCCGGCTTGGGCCTGGCGGTGGGCCGCGGTCAGATTGCCCCGGAGGCGGTACACCGCATCCTTGCAGCGCGCCAGCGCAGCACCGCGGCCGCGACTGCCCCGGCGCGCGGACTGTGGCTCGTCTCTGTCGAATACACGCCCTGCTAGTCTGAACAGGAGATGGCAGGAACAGCCACAGCAGCGTCGCACGCACGCGTAGCGCAGGTAGCCGCGCGCCGGGCCGTGCATGCGGCGCTCGGCTGGCTGCACCTGCATGAACCGCAGATCCTGCGCTGGCAGACGGACCTGGTCGCGATTCCTGCGCCTACCTTTCACGAGCAGGCGCGCGCGAGGTGGCTGCTGGCGCGCTTCGGTGAGCTCGGGCTTGAGACGAGTGCCGATGAGGCCGGCAATGCTTATGGCGTCCTGCGCGGACGCGGAGAGGGCAGCCTGCTGCTCTCAGCCCATCTCGACACGGTCTTCCCAC
>CAYQYM010000085.1:0-8554 GCA_964421715.1 uncultured Acidipila sp. | reverse complement strand
CGCAGAAGCAGATCCTGACGCCCGGCCTTGTGCAGATGGTCAGCGTGCTCGCGCTGAACAAGCTTGAGCTGCGGGAGATGATCAACAACGAGATCACGGAAAACCCCATCCTCGAGGAGGTGGAGGAAAACCTGCCCCTGCTGGACGACATCGCCCGCGAAGAAGAGCACCGCGACCTGCCGCAGGAGACTGCATCCACAGAGCCAACGACGGAGAAGGCCGACCCGTTCGATGAGATCGACTTTGGCTCCTACTTTCAGGATTATCTCGATCCCGGGTTCCGCTCTCCCAACAGCTTTGAGCTGACGGAAACTCCCTCGATTGAGAACTTCCTCGCAAAACCCAGCACGCTGACTGACCACTTGAGCTGGCAGCTCGGCTCCATCAGCCTGAGCGCCGCCGTGCGCGACGCGGCCGAGTACATCATCGGCAACCTGGACGAGGACGGTTACCTGCCCGCGACCGACGAGGAGCTGCTGGAAGGCTACCTGCGCGAGCAACTCGCACCCGAGCGCGACGAAGCCGAAGCGGAGGCCTCCGGCAGCAACGCCGTTCGAGACCAGCTTGCAAGCAGGACGTCGGCGCTCGATGCCCTGCCGCCCGCGATGGTGCAGCGCGCCCGTGCGCATCTGGAGCAGGCGCTGCGCGTGGTGCAGGGGCTGGACCCGGTGGGCGTTGCCGCGCGTGACCTGCGCGAGTGCCTGCTGCTGCAGATCGATGCGCAGTGCCGCGAATTTTCGCAGATTTATTCACGCAGACCGGAACCTCTGCCGGAGCAACCGGCTGCAACGCCCGGCCTTTCCGGCCGCGGGCAGCCCCTGCTTGATGGCGAGCGGAAGAACGGCAATGGTGACCATGGAGAGGACGCAGCCTCAACTGCCGCGACTGAAACGGCGGTGGCCGAAGCCCTGCTTGATGAAGAGGCTCCGCTGGCGATTGCCGCCGTGGCCGACGGCAGGCTGGACAGCTTCAACGTAGCCAGGCTGATCGTGGATCGCCATCTGCCGCTGATGCAGCGGCGGGACCTGCGCGAGCTGTGCCGTGCCACCGGCCGTGGCTCCGAGGAGACGCAGCGCGCCGCTGACTTCATCCGCACGCTCGACCCGCGGCCCGGCCAGCGCTACAACCGCTCCGAGGCACGGCTGATTGAGCCCGATGTTGCCTTCGTCAAGCGCGGCGACGAGTACGTCGTCGTCATGAATGAAGACGACATGCCGACGCTGCGGCTGAACCAGGGCTATCGCAAGCTGCTCACCAGGGAGGGCGCTGAGAAGGATGTCCGCGACTACGTCAAGGAGCGCTACCGTTCGGCGCTGCAGCTCATGCGCAACATCGAGCAGCGGAAGAACACCATCCTGCGCACCTGCGAATCGATCATCCGGCGCCAGACGGACTTCCTCGAAAACGGCGTCGAAGCGATGCGCCCGATGATGATCAAGGAAGTTGCCGAAGAGATCGGCGTGCATCCCTCCACGGTGAGCCGTGCCGTGGCAAACAAATATGTGCATACGCCGCAAGGTGTCTTTGAGCTGCGATTCTTCTTCTCAGAGGGCGTGAACGGCCCCGAAGGCTCGAGCACTCCACTGATGCTGCTCAAGCGCAAGGTCAAGAAGCTCATCGAGGACGAAGACCCGCGCAAGCCGCTCACAGACGACCTGATCGCGCAGATGCTGCAGGCCTCCGGCATTGATGTGACGCGCCGCACGGTGGCCAAGTACCGCGAGGACCTGCGAATCCCGAGTACGCACCAGCGCAGGGTGCGCGGCTAGCGTTATACTCCGGACATTCGTCCTAGCAACACGACCATACCAGCACAGAAGGGAGCCCTCCCGATGCAGGTCGAGTACACCGGTAGACAGGTGACCGTTACCCCGAAACTACGCACATTGGCAGAAGAGTCGATGACGCGCATCGAGAAGGTGCTGGGCAAGGCTGCCCTGCGCGCGCACATCGTGCTCACTGCGGAAAAATACCGGCAGATTGCCGAAGTCACGATCAAGACAAAGCTGCAGGACCTGGTGAGTGTCTGCGAATCCGCCAGCATGGAGACGGCGCTGCGCGAGGCGCTGGCCAAGGCCGAGGCGCAGGCCGTGCGCTCGAAGAAGAAGCTGCAGGCGAAGAAGCGCCAGCCGAAGGAAGAGAAGCAGCTCACCGAGCCGGCCCTGGCACGGCGACGCGGCAGCGTTCGCAACGGCGCGGACACCGTCGAAGGACCCGCCGCTGCAAAGAAGCCGGCAAACGGCAACGGCAAAGCGCGTGAGATGGTGCCCGTTACCGTGCATTCTTTTCCTGCCCGCAGCCCCATCCCGGAGCCGCACGTTGTGCGCTCGCTGGATTCAGTGGCGCTGCGCCCCATGACGCTTGAAGAGGCGGTCAAGGAGGCGGAGTTCCGCGACCGCGAAGTCTTCGTCTTCCGCGACGCGAACGGCGTGCTGAAGGTGCTGCATCGCAAACGCGATGGCAAGATGGAGCTCATCGAAGCCCTCTAATCCTCATCCAAGAACACCCGAGAGCGCATGCAGAGCACGACAACGGCCCCTACTGAGCAGCAAAAACACCGCGAGCTCGTCATCCTTACCGGGCTCTCCGGTTCAGGCAAGGCCTCCGCGCTCAAGGCTTTTGAGGATCTCGGCTTCTACGCGGTCGACAACATGCCGCTGGAGCTGGTGCCGCGGTTTGCGGAGCTGATCGGCGAGTCCCAGGCTACGCGGCGCGCCGCGCTGGTGGTCGACGTGCGCGAGGGAGAGAAGCTGGAGCGGTTTCCGCAGATACTCAAGGAGATTCGCGACACCCTGCCGACCACGGTTGTCTACCTTGAAGCGCAGGACCCGGTACTGGTGCGGCGCTTCTCTGAGACGCGACGGCCGCACCCGCTGGGCCGGGAGGAGATGGTGGGAGGTGCGATCGAAGCTGAGCGGCAGGTGCTGGACCCGATCCGCAACGTGGCCGACCTGGTCGTGGACACGACCAACTTCAACGTGCACGAACTGCGCGCCTACATCCAGGCCAAGTTCACCCAGAACAGCACAGAAAAAACGCTGTTGGTCTCCATCATCAGCTTCGGTTATAAAAACGGGGTTCCGCTCGAGGCGGACCTGGTCTTCGATGTGCGCTTTCTGCCCAACCCGCATTTCATTGCCGAGTTCCGGCCACTGACGGGCCGCGACCGCAAGGTGGTGGAGTATGTACAAAGCTTTCCGCAGACCACCGAGTTCCTGGACAAGGTGACCGACCTGCTTCTTTTCCTGCTGCCGCACTACATCCGCGAGGGCAAAAGCTATCTCACAGTCGCGTTCGGCTGCACAGGCGGCCAGCACCGCTCAGTGATGATCGCCGAGCAGATCGGCAGCCGCGTGGCAGACCACGGCTTTCGCACCAAGACGGGCCACCGCGACATGCCGCGCTGAAACCGTCAGCGCTGGTTGAGCTGTATTACCATGCGCGTGTCGGCGGGGAACGTAAGCTCACGACCGCGAGCAATCCAGCGATAGTAGAGGGACTTGCCAAAGGCCCATGCGCCGAAGCCGACCGCGACCGACTGGCTCCGTGTCGCGGCCACGACCGCGCGTGTGATGAGTCCAAAGCCTCCGGCTACCACGCCGCTTGCCGCCCCGCTATGGTCATGATGCGCGCCCGAAGCGGCAATCAGACCTAGCGCCAGGGGGGCCAGCAGCTTGTCTTTGCCGCCCGTCGCCCTTGCTCCGCCCTCCTGGTCGATCGCAACATTCTGGCCTTTGGCTCCCTCGGCTGCCGCCAGCTCCCCGTGTGCAGTCCTGGCCGGTGCCCCGGGAAGAACAATCTGCCGGAAGGTGAAGCGGAGCTGGCCGTTGCGCGCGAACCATCTCGCCGGCCGCACCTGCAGGACGCTGCCGAGCAGCACGGTGCCCTCGGGCATCAGCACCGATGCCTTGTCTTCGGAGAGCAGCGGCACAGTCACGACAGCCCTGGCGGGATCGCCCTTCCGCGTCACCGCCGAATCAAGCGAGGTTGTGAGCCGTGCCTCGATTACCCCGACGGGAACGCCGCGCAAGTCCTCTCGTGGCAGCGGCGCCGGCTGCGGCGTAGTGATCGCGAGCGGCGCAACCAGGTCCGCATCAAACTGCGTGCCCGCCCACAGGTATTGCGGATGCCCGGGCAACTGGTAGAAGACGAACCGCCGGGCGCGGTCCATCTTGTGCGGCCCGCGCACGGTCTCCAAGGCTTCGGCCGCACGCTGCCGCGCCTGCGCCAAAGCCTGCTGTTTCCTCGATTGCCTCTTGCCGCCCATGCGGACAACGGTAGCGTCGCGCTGCGTGGCCACGCAATCGAGGGAAACCGGCCCGGAGCCGGGTAGCGTGATGCTGTCAAATGTAACGGCCGGCTTCGCGAGCGGGGTGAAATCGGCGTTCAGCAGGGCCTGAACGCGTGTATGCCGATCCACAGGCCGCGTGCTGGAGATGTGCCCCGTAACGACGGTTCCAGCCGGCAGCACTACATGGTCCGCTAGATAGACCGGCGCTATGAGGTGGCCGGTAAGGCTCGCCCCCGGTCGTTGCCGGATAGTCTGATCCACGGCGATCCGCAGCGGAACACCTGCGGGGATGCTTGTCTGTGCCCGTAGCGGCGCCCAGAGAGATAGGGACAGACCGAGACCCAGCAGCACCGCGGATGATCTTCGATTCAGGGCGACGCTCCTGCAGTTATACAGATGACGTCTCACCGTCACAGATGGACTGGTTACGAGAAGACCGGGCGTACTTCCAGTTAGACGAAGCCCATTCAATCCGGTTTACGAAATCCCCCGAAATCATTGAGTGGCATCCCTGCTTGCTTTTTGCCCGGAGGTTTGCGATTTGCTGCCTTGATCTCCTCCGCCGTAACCAGGAAGCGGCGGATATAGCGCAGTGGCTCCTCAGCCGCAGCCATCTCGCGAATGTGATAGAGCCACACATCCGGCTTAAGCGTGCGCCGGGTAAAGGCCTTCCGCTCGACCGTGATGACCTTGCCTTTTCCATTGAGACGTGTGTACTGCGAGGCAGGCACTACAAAGGCGATCTGCTGCCCGGCTTTCCAGAAGTTCCGCGCAAAAGAGTGACTGAAGAGCAGCGCATAATAGCGCTTCTCTTCCGAGAGCAGATCGACTGCCGCGTCAAACGAAACCCACGCCTGGCCCAACTCACGCTCATACCACCTGCGAAACGGAAACCCGTTCGCCCGCGCCTTCCGGATCAGAATTGCAAGGACTTCTTTTCGGGTCATTCCGGAGCACCAGCCTGCAAAAGGAACGAAGTCTACGGCCCACGTTAGACCGGGTCCTGGCCTGCGTCAACCATCAGTAAAGTAAAACCGCAATATGAAATGTGGTGAAGCCAGCCTGAGAAGAAGACGGCTGGCATGCACTTACGGAAGCCGAGCGGTAATCGGCGGCCCGCAGCCGCTGCGCGAGCACGTCCGGAAGCGCGGAGAGGTCCGAGCTCTGCCACTGCATCACGAACCTTGGACGCGGCTGCCCGCTGATCCCGCCACCCTGCTCGCAGCTCCCACGCGCAGCGTCAGGCGGAGCAAAGGCTGTGATTCCCTGGTGCACCAGCAGCGCGCGCACACGCTCCTCCACCTGGGCCGGGCTCAGCACCTCCACCTCGGCAGCGAAGTCCTGCACGGCGAACAGCTTCACCCCATCACTCACCACGGCAATGCCGATGTGGTCGAGCCTGCCATCCAGGATATTGGCCCGGTGATGCGGGGAGTGCATCCATTCCTCTTCGAGAAACGCCGCGTCGCGCCCGGTGGCGATGTTCTCCGCTACGGCTTTGAAGCGGACCTGCCTGCCTGCCACGCGCTCGCTCAGGGGCGCTTCCCCGGGCAGCTCGTGCGAGAGGTTCTGCGCTTGCGCCATGCGCCGGGCGTGGTCCAGCGCGGCCTGGGCCAGAGGGTCGTCCCACCTGAGCCCGGGTAAGCCTGCCGCGGCGCGGTCGCGGTTCACCAGTTCGAAGATCTGCCGGGCGGCCTGCTGGCTGGGCTGCAGGCCGCGCAGGCGCTCCTGAACACATCCTATGAGCTTAAAACTTCGGCCTGCCCGGGGTGTGGAGATTAGCCCATTTCGCAACAACCCGGAATGGCTAGATCAAGCCTGAATTTCTGCAAGTTTGAACCAAAGTCAGTCGAGGTTCGGTTTCGATTTTTCCATGCAGGTGCAGGTTCCACCCTCGCAGCATGGATAGTACCCTGATCCGCACGTGACAGTGCAGCCGCCTGCGCTACAAGATGTAGCACCCGGTCCGCCTGCAACGCATCCGCCGCCCTGGACCCGAAGCAACCTGCCCTGCAGTGCTGTTTTCAGGAAAGGTGTCGAGTAAGGGCTGAATTGGAGTGCCACTGGCGAGAGTCGGCCATCGCGTGAAAGACCGTCGATTTGGCCTGGAGTCAGCGGATTCTGCTCACCAAATCTGGCAATACCATATGCGGGGTAGACATCAAGATTGAAGCCATCGAGAGAGGACGGCTTTTCAGCCTCGGGAAACTTAAATAGGAACCCACGGGCGTGCCCATCCGGAATAACTGCCAGTATGCTGTTGCCGGCAATAACCCTGCCGCCGCCCTTCCAGGACGGAGGCAGTACATCCGTCAGGCATTGGATATGAAAGACGACCTGCCCAGTCTTAACTACAGACGAATCCCGCAGCGAAAGCACTACGGTCACCTCTTTGCGTTCAGAGTTGGCTATCACATTCAGGGTGCCTGCGTAGCCTGCGAGCACGGGTTGTTCATGCGTCGCATCGGGCGATTGGGCGAAAGCGTTGGCTGTATTAGGAAGAAAAGCTGACACAGCATAGAGCACGAGAACCAGAAGTCTAGTCATAACTCTCCTTCATTTGAGCCCACGTGTAATGAGCGACCTTAGCATGCTCCCCCCCCCCCATACACTGTCAAGCCAAATATGTCCCCTTAAGACCGTGACCAGCGCCAAAATTTATTAACATTGCAGTAGTCACCCTTGAGGGAGAACACCGCCATCTTCGCCGCAACCAGCAACCGGGGCAAGCTGCGGGACTTTGCGGCGGCCGCGGCCGCGCACCAGATCCGGTTGGAGCCGCTGCCGGGGCTGGAGACGCTGGCCGCGCCGGTGGAGGACCAGTCGACCTTTGCCGGGAATGCGCGTCTGAAAGCGATTTACTACAGCAGGTTTAAACCTGGGGCGATCGTGATTGCCGACGACTCGGGCCTCGAGGTGGACGCACTCGATGGCGCTCCGGGAGTTTACTCGGCCCGGTTTGCCGGTGAGGCAGTGCGCCCTGAGGAGGCAGCGCTCACGCAGGACGAGCGCAACAACCGCCTGCTGCTGGACCGGCTCAGCGGAGTGGAACGGCGCACGGCGCGCTACCGCTGCGTACTGATCGCGGCGCGCGATGGCAGATGCCTGGCGCTGGCCGAAGGCACAGTAGAGGGCGAGATTATGACGGCGCCGCGCGGAACGGGCGGCTTTGGCTATGACCCGCTCTTCTACCTGCCGGGACGCCGATGCACGATGGCCGAGGTAGAGCCGGAGGCCAGGCACCAGTTCAGCCACAGGGGGAAGGCCTTTCGCCACCTGCTGGAGAAGATGTTGGAGCGCGAGCTGCTGCGCGCGGGTATTTAGCGATGGTGCCCATTCCCTTCCGATCCTTTCCGTGCCATGCACTTTGTGCAAACCGCTTCCTTGACGGTCCTTCTTCCACACACCAATAATGAAGGTTGACCAGCCACACAGAGCATCGCGCAGGGGCACTCTCTGCCGCTTGATCCGAAGGAGATCGTCTTCATGGCCACCGTTCAGAGTCCCGTTGCATCCCACCGTGGCGTGCAGCCCATTCGCGCCGGGCAGGGGCACTCGTTTCTGCTGCGCAAGCTGCACTCGCTGAGCGGGATCGTCCCCATTGGCGCGTTCCTGCTCGAGCACCTGGTATCAAATTTTGAAGCGCTGAAGGGCCCGGCGGCCTATGCACAGCAGGTGAAGTTCCTGAACGGACTGCCGTTTGTGCGCGTGCTGGAGTGGACGTTTATCTTTCTGCCGCTGGCCTATCACGCCTTTTACGGCGTCTATATCTGGCTGCGTGGCAGGTCAAACGTGGTGTATTACCCGTGGTCAGGCAACTGGATGTACCTGATGCAGCGATGGACGGGGCTGATTGCGCTGGCCTATATCGCGCAGCATGTCTGGCGGCAGCGCTTCAGCGGTGTGAGCCTGCCTGAGCATCCGGGCGCGGCATTTCACAAGGTGCAGGTGGAACTGTCAAACCCCTGGATGCTGGCCGTCTATGCGATTGCAATGATTGCAACCTGCTGGCACTTCGCCTACGGCGTATGGCTGTTCGCGGCCAAGTGGGGCATTACGCCGGGCGACCGCGCGCGCAAGCACTTCGGGTATCTATGCGCCGCGCTGGGCCTGGTGCTCTGCGCCGTGGGGCTGGCCAGCCTCTGGGCTTTTGTGGGCCCCCGGTATAAAAATGCGCCCGCGGATTTAACTCCTGCGCAAATTCCGTACGGCAGCGTGGCACCGGCGCCAGCTGCCACGCACCCCCCTGCGTACAACTAAAGA
>CAYQYM010000084.1:0-8555 GCA_964421715.1 uncultured Acidipila sp. | reverse complement strand
GTCCCGGATGCAGCTCGCGTTGGAAGCCGATGTTGATCTGCACTGAGCGGGGCGTCTTGAACCTGGGATCGAAGAAGCCCTGCGGCACACCGAATCCGCCAGCGAGATAGCTCCCGATGTAATTGGGATTTGGCGCTTTTAAATCCAGCGGATTCGCGGCGGTGTAGCTGCGCCAGAAGTTCACCATGCCAGCCGCAGCATCGCCTACGGCCTTGTAGGTGCCATCGGTATTGGTGCAGACCCCTGGACCAGGAGTTATAAATCCATTGTTGGTAGGCACCGGCTGAGGCTGGCCGGCTACACAGGCGCTGGATACCTGGTTGAAGGCGCCCGTCTGCAGGCGAAATGGCCGGTCAAACAACACGTTGTTATAGATGATGTTCTCGTAATAAAGACCGACACCCCCACGGATGGAAGTCTTGCCGGACTTCGAAGGATCCCAGGCGAAGCCGAACTGCGGTGCGAAGTTGAGATTCGGCTGGTTTACGCGATCACCCTGTCCAGGGAAGACGGCATTCAACTCCGGGATAGCCGGCAGGTCACTGTCCGTGCGGCCGGTGTCGCGGTCATAGCGTAACGCAATCGTGAGTGTCAGATTCGGCTTTACTTTCCAGACGTCTCCCAGGTAGATACCGAGACGATTATCGGGGCCAAGGCCGCCGGCAGGAAATCCAAGCGCAGGGTTCAGTGTGTTGTAGCCGAGTCCGTTGCCTACTCTAAGGTTCTGAGCCGGGTAGTTGAGTGGGTTGTCGCACTTGGATGGATCGCCAACGCCCGCCATCCCGATCAGGCCCTGACAGTCCGGGTCGTTCGCCCTGAGTGCGGGAAAAGGACCATTCGTGGCAAAGATTTCGCTGGCAGTATTCGTCGTCCAGCTGATGCGGGGAGCGGTGCCGTAGAAGTTAGCGAAGCCGCCGCCCTGGATGTGGTTGTAAGTGAGGCCGTAGCGCACAAGATGCGCGCCCCACTGCTTGCTGCCGTCGTACTTGGCTTCGATGTTCTGCTGCGGGGTGCTCTGCGGAGCCAATGGGCTTGGACCGGTGTAAAACGCGCCGGACTGCGTAGCCAGCGTTGCGCCGAGCGAGGCAAAGGGCAGGTTGCTGCCAACCACGGTGTCGACAATCTGGTTCTGGAACTTAAGGTAGGAAAAGCGAAGGCTGTGTAGAAAGCTGCCGGTCGTGAAGTCGTATCCGACCACGTGCTGGCGCGTGTAGTCCTTATTTTTGTAAACAGAATAGCCGAGGCCAAAATCAGAGGGCAGTGAGTTAGCGAAGTAGTTGAAGCGATAAAAGAGCTTGCCCGAGCCGAGATTGTAGTCGAGGCGTCCGTCCAGCTCCGTATCGCGAAATGGCACGTTGAATGACCCGCTGAGTGAGCTGAATGGTGCCGCAAAGTTCACCGGCGAGGACGAATCCTGCTTGATGCGCTCCGCGTCTGCGAAGAAGAACAGCTTGTCTCGTATGAGCCAGCCACCCACATTGCCCCCAAACTGCGAACGCTGGAATGGCAGGTCGAGTCCGCCGGGCGCTGCTGCCCCGCCCGCTCTACGGTCACGGAAAAGCTCGAAGAGCTCGCCGTGATAAGCGTTGCTTCCAGATTTGGTGGTGACGTTGATGGCGCCGGAAGAGGTCACGTCATTCGACATGTCGAGCGAGGACTGGGCGAGCTGAAACTCGTCAATTGCGCTGGCTGGGATGTTCTGCGTCGTGGTGCCGACCGTCTCGTCCGAGACGTCCACTCCGTCGACGTTGATGCGCGCCGTGCGGCCAAAGCGGCCGCCGAACGAGATGGAAGAGTAGCCCGCCTTGGTAGGATCGAAGTTCTGGCCATCCTGGATTTGTACGCCCGGCTCAAGCTGTGCAAGGTCAAGGAAGTTACGGCCGTTCACCGGCAGATTTTCAATTTGCTTACTGGTAAGTACACCCTGCACCTCGGCCTGCTGCGTGTTGACCGAAACCGCCGAGCCCTGCACCTCCACTGTCTGCGTGCTGGCTCCGAGGGTGAGCTTAAAGTTAGCCGTGGTGGTATTGCCCACCTGCACGGTGACCGTCTCTACCACGCGCGTAAACCCGGGCGCGGTAACCGTAACCCGGTACGTGCCCGGTGGCAGAGCCCCTGTCGTATAGGAGCCGGAGCCGTTCGTCACCAGCTCTGCGGTATGTCCCGTGCTGGTGCTGGCGATGGTGACATGGGCGCCGGAGACGACCGCGCCGGACGGGTCCAATGTCGTGCCTGTGATGCTGCCGGTTGCGAGTGTCGTCTGGGCCAAGATCGCTGTGGCGGGAAAAAACAGCGTAAACGCTAGAAGAAGGAGTAAATACCCTCTCCTTAGGATCGAGTTTGCTCCGGGTATCATCATGCACGCTCCAAGAAAGACTGCAGGCGATATCGAATGCGGCTTGGCTGAGCACGTAAAGAACCAAAGGTTAACCTACTCAACAACACGAAATCTAATGCTTTAAAATCAAAGGGTTAGCGTTGTTGCGCGAACGCGGAAAGGTGCGTTCCGGGTTTCCAGCGTCCGCCGGAAGCGGAGGCAAACTACTGATTTCGGAAGGTCCTCGTACGTTTCTCTTGCAACACTCGCGATCACAAGTTGATAGCGAGTGTTGCAGGTGGAAAGTAGTTCAGGGAGTCTCTGAAGAACTTTTCCGTGAGCTGACCACGGAAGCTCAGCCACTTTCATCTGGAGTTCTCCTGTAATGTGAGCGGGAGGATGGAGGATGGAGAAGAGCCGTTTTACGGGAGAGCAGATCCTCGGGATATTGGCAGCACGAGGCAGGTGTGAACGCGAGATGCTGAAGGCAGTGATCGCAAAAATGGCCCAGATAGCATGAAGATCGCCGGTTGGAGAAAGGAGTAGAACGAAATCTGCCCGCACAGTAGTCACGGCTACAGAACCCCAAAGGAGTTCGCGGACACCCACAGGTAAACCAGTCATGGAGAAGACGCAGGTTTTGCCTGGAAACACCTTCGGCGTTTCCCACTTTGCCGCAGCTCCGATGACGGATAATTTCGTATCAACCAACCTGCGGATTTGCGGGCAGGGCACACCAAAGACGGTTCATCTCAGCAAAACGCCGCCAGCGGAACAGTATTCAACCAACGCCAAGGCAGCCCCGAAGGATGAGGCGGCCATCTATACTGGCGTGACCGCCGCTTACCCAGCGCCTCCGGTCGTTCGTGTTGCACTACCTTTACGGTTGACCCTTCCAGGTCAAGCTGTTAAGTTGAAACTGCAATCACAAAATTGTCATGTGTTACGCCCCGTACCACTCCGTGCGGTGTGCTTCGTGTTTTATATCCGAGAATTCAGTGTTTGGAGCCAGCTTTGCGCAGAAAGCATTACATAGTCTTCGTCACGCGTGAGGAAGATGGGCGTCTGCGCAAGATTCCGGTTCCGCTAAGCTACGCGTATATCTTCGTAGCTGCGGCGCTGGTAGGTGCGTTCACCATCACCGGCATGGCCGGCTCCTACACGCGCATGTTGCTGAAGACGCAAAGCTTCAACCAGGTGCGCTCGCAGAAGGAAGCCCTGCGCAAGGAGTACCTGGCGATGGAGCAGGTGGCGCACGAGAAGGATGTGCAGGCTGCTTCGCTGGGCTCACTCGCGAGCCAGGTCAGCGCCCTCTACGGGCTGCGGCAGGGCAGGCTGAACAGCCCGAAGGCGGTAGCTACGGCTGCTACGCCGGCGATCACCGAGTCCACGGACGGGCTCTCCGGGCAGGCTTATACGCAGACGCTGGACCAGTTGACTTCCCTGCGAACGACGGCACTCAGCGGCCGTGTCTTCCGCGCCTATGACTTCGGCGGCTCGCCTCTCTCGCTGAGCGCCGAGGCCGGCACAGAGGCATGGATGAGCGGAAGCGCCGCACCCTCGCTCTGGCCGGTTGTTGGGCCGGTCACCAGTTCATTTGGCGAGCGGTCTGACCCGTTCAACGGGGAAGGGGCCTTCCACGCCGGTGTTGACATTGCATCGGGCTACGGCGACCCGGTCCGGGCCACGGCGGATGGCATGATTGCGGTGGCGGGGCCGGCGACGGGCTACGGGCGCGAGATCGTGGTCGATCACGGCTACGGCGTTTCGACTCTCTATGGCCACCTCTCCGGCTTTGCAGTCACGCCCGGTGAGCAGGTACGACGCGGGCAGGTGATCGGCTACGTGGGCAGCTCAGGCCGAAGCACAGGGCCCCATCTGCACTACGAGGTGCGAATCCGCAGTACTCCCGTCAACCCGCACAAGTATCTGCGGGAGACGATGCAGCAGCTTGCCAGCTCGGCCTCGATCGGGTCCCTGGGCGGCAGCTAGCAGCAGGCGCTGCGGGTAAAACGGTATGCCCGCAACGGCCGAACAATTGTAAGCCAAGGGGAAGCGGGTCTGCGCGCCACAGTAGCGTGTCGGGAGGTCGCGCGTAAGCAGCGAATGCCTGCGGCCTAAACAGTGGCAGGAGCGGCCGGCGGCGACGTCACGGACGGAGCGGCAGCGGGCCTCTTCTGCTGAAAGCACTGCCTGCAGAGCACCGGGCGGCCCTGCGTCGGCTTGAAGGGGACGGTCGTCTCCATGCCGCATTCTGAGCACACGGTTCTCGTCTCGGAGCGGACCTGGCCATTACCCTGGGCGCGCTTGGCCTTGCACTGCTTGCAGCGCTTGGGGTCGTTCTTGAACTGCTTATCGTGAAAGAAGAGCTGTTCACCGGCGGTAAAGACGAAGTCGTTGCCGCAATCGACGCACTTGAGGACCTTATCTACAAAATCCATGCCCACATTCCTTGGCTTGGCCTTGAAACCTGCAAGACCGAAGCGCCGGCTCGCCCGCAGGCGCGCCTTGCCAGAGACCAAAAACTGCGATGGGGCCCGTGCCGCGGGTTGTGCGGCTATTCGTACCGGTCCATTGAAGGGTTAAGACCGGGTATTTTCAAGGACTGGCGCATAGAGAGGGTGCCAGTGCTCCAACGGCCTGCCGCGAGCAGGGCGGCAGGCCGGAACTCTCCAACTGGACGGGTTAGTCCTGCTCTTTACGAGCCTTTTTACGATTCCGCTTGCGTGCGAGCGCCTCTTTCACGCGGCGCTTCTCGCCCGGCTTCAGGTAGAAGGAGTGACGTTTTACTTCCTTGATGATGTCCTCCTGCTGAACCTTGCGCTTGAACCGGCGCAAGGCATTTTCAAGCGGTTCGCCTTCCTGCACGCGAACCTCTGCCAAACAAAACACCTCCAGTCGACCTGACTAGGCAAACATCAGGATAGCGCACATTCGTGGAGCCGGCGGAGAAAACTGGGCACAAATGCGGTACTAACCCGGGCGTCGTCCCGGTTTCCGGGCATTTCCCTATATGGTCCGAAGGCCGGTCCCGGCTTTTCGGCGGACAGCGCCGGCCCGGCAGGCGGGTCTGCTTTGCTGCCCGGGAGCTCGCACACAGAGATTGCCCTGCTCCGGGACTGTTGCCGGTGATGGACTCTCGTTGATTTATTCTCAAGAAGAGTATGCAGCAGGATACGATTCCACAATTGGGCAGCCACTCTGAAGCTGCCCTGGACGAGGCCTTTCGCGCGCTCCGGGCCGAACTGGACTCTGCACCGCTCGGCTCCGCCGGCGAGGTGGAGCAGTTCCGTTTACACTGGCTGGGCCGCAGGCAAGGACGGTTGAAGGCGATTAGCGATGCGTGGCTCAAGGGCGCACCCGCCGAGGCGAGACGGCCGCTGGGCCAGCGGTTTAACCAGCTCAAGGCTGAGATCGAGTCGCGGCTTGAGGGCGCATCTTCTTTCGGCTCCGCCGCGGCTGCTCTTGCGGCGGAGGCAATTGACATTACCCTGCCCGGACGGCAGCGCCGGCTCGGGGCCGAGCACCCGCTCATCAAGACGATGCACGAGATGGTGGCCGTCTTTGAGCGCATGGGCTACTCGGTAGGCGTGGGCCCCGAGGTGGAGACCGATTACTACAACTTCGAATCGCTGAACTTTCCGCCCGGACACCCCGCGCGCGATACGCAGGACACGCTTATCCTGGCGGGCCAGGAGCGCAAGCAGATGCGCGACCGATTGCTCATGCGTACCCACACCTCGCCGGTGCAGATAAGGACAATGGAGCAGCAGCCGCCACCGGTTCGTATCGTCATTCCCGGCAAGGTGCATCGCAACGACGCCGCCGACGCGACGCACTCGCCCGTCTTTCACCAGATCGAGGGACTCTGCGTGGATACGAACATCACGTTCAGCGACCTGAAGGGCACGCTCGACCACGCGATGAAGGAGTTCTTCGGCTCGAACGTAAAGACGCGATTTTTTCCGTCGTTCTTCCCCTTTACAGAGCCGAGCGCGGACGTGCAGATCAGCTGCCCGTTCTGCGGCGGCAAGGGTTGCCGCAAATGCAAGCACTCGGGCTGGATCGAGCTGCTGGGCTGCGGCATGGTGGACCCGGCGGTCTTCGAGTTTGCACGGCGCAAGCAGCCTGGCTACGACCCGAAAACTATCTCCGGCTTTGCCTTCGGCATGGGCGTAGACCGCATCGCGATGATGAAGTATGGCGTGAGCGACATAGGCCAGTTCTACGCAGGAGATATGCGCTTCCTGGAGCAGTTTGGGTGAAAGGAGGTGCCCATGGGCGCAAGCTTTTCTGGCGGATCCTCTTGAGTCGAGTGCATGCGATCGCCCTCTGAATTTAAAAACACAGACGGATCAGTCACAGAGCTGAATCAGAAAGGAAGCTGCCCGATAGCTGCCAGGAACCACAGTGAACGCTGAGGGAAGAAGGGCAGTGCTCCGCTGCCGGCTCCGCTTATGATCCATCCTGACTCGTTCCTGGCCCCGTTCCTGACTCGCGGGCTGACGTTTGAATTTTGCTATGAAAATTCTTTCCAACTGGCTTCGTTCCTATCTTGCGGATCTCGACGTCAGCGACCGCCAACTTGCCGACGACCTCACCCTGCGCGGCATTGCCGTCGAAGGTGTGTTTGACCTGGGCGGCAACGGCTCGCTCTTTGAGATGGACATCACGACCAACCGCGTGGACGCGATGAACCACTATGGCATCGCACGCGAGGCGGCGACCCTCTACGGCGTTGTGCTCAAGCCTCTCGTTCGCAGAGCAGCCGCTGCGCAGAAGCAGACAGGCAGCGCGCCAGCCTTCCCCGTTCGCATAGAGGATCCAGAGCGCTGCGGCCGCTTCACCGCGCGCGTGTTGCGCGGCGTCAGCGTACGGCCCTCCAACGGGCTGGTCGCCGAGCGCTTTGCTCTGCTAGGGCAAAAGCAGATTTCAAATGCGGTAGATGCGACGAATTACATCACCCTGGCCATGGGACATCCGACCCACGTCTTCGATCTTGACACGCTCGAGGGTTCGATCGTGGTGCGCCGCGCGCGCGCAGGCGAGAAACTGCGCACGCTGGACGGCATCGAGCGCACGCTGGACGCGGACGACCTGGTCGTAGCCGATGAAAGCAAGGCGCTCGCACTGGCCGGGGTGATGGGTGGCTGGGACTCGCGCGTGACCGAGTCTACACGGAATATCCTGGTCGAAGCGGCGTGGTTCGATCCGGGGTCAACACGGCGCAGCTCACGGCGTCACCTGCTGCATACCGACGCCTCGCATCGCTTCGAGCGCGGCGCGGACATCGACGCGGCGCAGGTGGCCTCTGAGCTGGTCGCCGCACTGATTCTCGAGGCGGGCGGCGCGCAGGCTGGCGAGATGGTAGACGTCCTCGTGCCTGGAATTTACGCGCGCACCGCGGACCGCCCGACGGTGCCGCTTTCGCTTGGCGAAGTGCGGCGCATCCTGGGTGCGACGGAGGACCCTGCCGGCATCGACGCGGCGCAGGTGAAAAGCATTCTCGCAGGCCTCGGCTGCGCGCTTACTCCCGTGGGCCATGCCGCGTACCATGTTCGGCTGCCAAGCTGGCGTCTCGATCTTGAGCGAGAGGTCGACCTGGTGGAGGAGGTTGCGCGCGTCTATGGCTACAACCGGTTCCAGAACACGCTGCCTGCGTTTAAAGGCTCAGTAGAGCCGCTGCCGTGGGCGGCGAAGGAGAATGCGCTCCGGCGCACGCTGCTGGCTACGGGTTACAGCGAGGCCGTCTCGAACACCTTCTGCTCGCGGCAGGATGCGGAGGTATTTGCCCAGCAGCCCGGTTCGTTTGTCGCCATGGAAAATCCACTGAGCGAAGAGGCCGGCATGTTGCGGTCCTCCCTCATGCCGGGAATGCTGACCATGATCGCGAACAACCTGCATCGCGGCGTGGAAGAGGTGGCGCTGTTTGAGATCGGTACAGTGTTTGGCGGCTCCGCCGAGCGCGTGGAGGAGCGGCCCGCGCTGTCGCTCGGATTGACCGGCGGCGGCGCAGACTTTTACCAGTTGAAGGGCGCGGTGGAGCAGACGCTGGCGCGCTTTGAGACCAGGCTTATCTACTTCGACCGGTTCCCGGTTGAGACGGGCCTGATGCCCGTGTGGCTGCACCCGGGCCGCGGCGCGCGCGCTGCTGTGGATGGCGAAACAATCGCCGGGTTCGGCCACCGGCCCCCTGACGAGGCGCCGCGCCCCAAGGTCAAGCAGCCGGCCTTTCCCC
>CAYQYM010000083.1:0-8558 GCA_964421715.1 uncultured Acidipila sp. | reverse complement strand
GGTGATCGATGTCGTCCACCACGCCGAGGTTTTTGCGCAGCTTGAGCAGGTACCGGATGGTACCGTAAAAGTCCTCCGGGGTCAGCGTGCGCTTGTCGAGCTCGGTCGCATCCTGGTTCTCATAGAGCTTGATGTTGAACTTCAGGCGGCCCACGCGCGAGAAGTCATACTTGCGCGGATCGAAGAACATGCCTTCAAAGAGCGCAGTCGCGGTGTCGAGCGTGGGCGGATCGCCCGGACGCAGCTTGCGGTAGATCTCGATCAGAGCCTCTTCCGGCTTGCGCACCGAGTCGCGCCGCAGCGTGTTGGTGATCACGTTGCCCACATCGTCGCGCTCGGGGAAGAAAACCTCGATCGAGGTTACGCCGCTTTCCATGATCTTGTGCAACTTGTCCGGAGTGAGCTCGTGGTTCGCCTCAAGAAAGACCTCGCCGGTGGTCGTGTCGATGACGTCGGCTGCCGTCACGGCGCCGTCCAGCTCAGAGGTCTCGACCTCCACCTCGGCGACCTTGTGGGCGCGTAGCGCCTTGAGGATCGACGGGGTGACCTTGCGGCCGGAGTGGGCAATCTCTTCACCCTTTGCGATGACGGCGTGCGCGGGCTTGGCGCCGAGCAGGTGCGTCGTCTTCTCCGCGTTCTCTTCGACGGCCCAGAAGAGCTTGCTATCGCGCACCTGGATGCGATCGACCGTGTAGAAAGTCTTGAGGATCTCCTCGTCAGACTTCAGACCAAGCGCGCGCAGGAAAATCGTGCCCAGGAACTTGCGCTTGCGGTCGATGCGGACATAGAGCGTGTTCTTCTGGTCGTACTCAAACTCGACCCACGAACCGCGGTAAGGGATGATCTTGCCAAGGAAGTAGGTGCGATTGTTCGCCGTTTCAAAGAAGACGCCGGGCGAGCGATGGAGCTGCGAGACGATGACACGCTCCGTGCCGTTGACGATGAACGTGCCATTCTCTGTCATCAGCGGGATGTCGCCGAAGAAGACCTCCTGCTCCTTGATGTCGCGGATGGTCTTGGCGCCCGTCTCCGGATCCTTGTCATAGATGGTGAGGCGAACGGTGACCTTGAGCGGTGCCGCGTACGTCATGCCGCGCTCTTCGCACTCCGCCTGGTCGTATTTCAGCTGCAGACCCACCGGGTCCCCGCACTTGTTGCAGAAATCCGGCGTGTTCTTGTTGTAGGTGCCGCACTTGTGGCAGAGCACGTCGCCGGGGTGAAACGGGTCCGTGATGACCATCGCGCCGCAGTTCACACAAGTGGTGCGCAGGTGGTGCAGGCCCTTCAGGTGGCCGCACTTGCACTCCCAGTTGCCGATCGAGAAGTCGACAAAGTCCAGCTGCGAGATGTTGCGGAAGTCCGTGATGGGGAACACGGAGGTAAAGACGGACTGAAGGCCGTTGTCCTCGCGCTCGGAGGGAAGCTTGTCCATCTGCAGAAAGCGCTCGTAGGAGCGCCGCTGCACCTCGATCAGGTTGGGAATCTGGATGGCGGTTGGGATCTTGGAAAAATCGAGACGGCTACGAATGGCACGATGCTCGTTAGGCATGCAGAAGACTCCTCAGACCCGGTGCTGCAAGGGGCTCCGGAAGCGCGCCGGGAGAGATCCATCTGCCCAGGTCAAACAGACTGGATCCGATACTGCGCTTGTGTGGACCGCAAACTCGAGCCAGGAGCGCCTCGCTACGCCCTGAACCCTGCGATTCTTTCCTTGGCGCGATGCCGCGAATCCACCCCTCGCCGCCCGCAGCCCGTTCCCTTCTCGGAATCAGGCGGAAATCACAGCCCTGAATCCACTTGCAAACTCAAGCAACCTCGCGATACAACATTCTCGTCCCAGCACCTTGGCCGCGTTGCTGGCCAGCGCACAAGCTGGAGCTAGGAACGTCGAAGAGACTGCGGAAATGACAAAAGCTCGTGTAGACAGCATGTCTCACGAGCGCCACAACCGAATTGTGCACTTGTCAAATACAGAATGTTCTGGTCCCGCCGCTTCAACCGCGCTGACGCCGCCCTGCAGCCGATCTGTTTATCGCCTGTCCACCGGGCCCGCCGCTGACCCCGCGTCCAGTCCGGCCTGCCCCGCGCCGGAGTAGAGCCCTGCCCACCTGGAACCAACAGCCAGGCGGATCGCACTCGTTAAGAATAGAGCGATCCGCTATGGCATGCAAGTTGCAAGGGCCTGAGGCTGAACTACTTGATTTCGACTGTCGCCACGCCGTCAAACTTCTTCTTTATGGCCTCAGCATCTTCCTTGCTGACGTTCTCCTTAAGAGGCTTCGGAGCTCCGTCGACCAGGTCCTTGGCTTCCTTCAGCCCGAGTGAGGTAACCTCGCGCACAGCCTTGATGGTGTTGATCTTGTTCGCGCCGGCATCCTTGAGGATGACGGTAAACTCGGTCTGCTCGACCGCGGCCGGAGCCGCTGCGCCGGCACCTGCGCCGGCTACGACCACAGGGGCCGCTGCCGCTGCCGATACGCCGAGCCGCTCTTCCAGCTTCTTCACCAGGGCCGCTGCATCCAGCAGGCTCAGCCCGACAATCTGCTCTTCCAACTGTGTAAGGTCCGCCATGTTTCTCTCCGTTTTTAAAACTTGAATTCCTGCTACGTTGTCCTGCCGAAATCCATCCATAATCCCGGATTTTCGGCTGCCGCCGCATCCTGCCCGGTGGTTTCCGATGTGCCCAGACCCAGCACCCCACCCGGCCGCCGCGACGGCGAATCCTGAAAACCTGCCCGCCCCGCACTGCAGGGCGGGCGCTGGGAGGCTCTCGTAAGAGAGCCTCCGGTATCCTCTAGCTCGCGGCAGCTTCTCCGGAAGCCACGCCGCTGAATTTGTTCTGCTCGACTGCCTGGTTTACGACGATCGCCAGGTCGCGGCCCGTCGCGGCGAGAACCGTGGCCAGCCGCTGCGCCGGAGCGTTGATGAGGAACAGCAGCTTCGAGAAGATCTCTTCCCTGCCCGGCATCGTGGCCAGCGCCTTGACCTCTTCGACGTTGATGACGCGCCCGTCGACAATACCAAGCTTGAAGGTGAACTCGGCATTATCCGCCACCCAGTTCGAGACGGCCTTGGCCAGCGCGACCGGGTCACCGCTGGTGTAGGCCACCGACGAAACACCCTTAAGTCCCTGGAGCGCGGCCTCAATGCCGGTGCCCTGCGAGGCGCGGGCCGCGAGCTTGTTCTTGAGTACACGATAGCGGCCGCCGGCCGCGCGCACAGTCTTGCGCAGCTCGTAATCCTGCGACACCGTCAACTTCGCGAAGGTGCCGATGATCGCGCTCGTCGAGCCCGCCAGCTCGGTCGCCAGCTGCTGCACTTTTTCCTGCTTTTTTGCTTTTGTCAATGCCATAGTAAGCCTCTAGCTTTTGCTGCCAGCCTCTGGCCCAGGCCCGGTGTCTCCGGACACAAACGCCTTGCCCTGTGAGAGCCCGCTGGCGGCTGGAAGCCAGGGAGCGAAGGGCCGATCCTGCTCTCTTACGCCTTCGCTGCGGAGTCGGCAACCGCGCTGTCGAGCGCAATGCCCGGGCCCATGGTCGAGCTCAGCGTGATCCCCTTGATGTACTTGCCCTTGGCGGCTGAAGGCTTTGCGCGGACCACACTGGTAATCACCGTCATCGCATTGTCGATCAGCTTCTCAGGCGGAAAGGAGATTTTGCCTACAGGCACATGCACGAGGGCAGTCTTGTCAGTGCGGAACTCGACCTTGCCGGCCTTGATCTCGCGTATTGCGGCGGCCACATCGTTGGTGACGGTACCGGTCTTCGGGTTGGGCATCAGACCGCGCGGGCCAAGCACCTTGCCGAGACGGCCGACGGACTTCATCATGTCGGGGGTCGCAATCAGCGCGTCGAAGTCCGTCCAGCCCTCCTTCTGAATCTTCTCGACCAGCTCCTCGCCACCGGTGACATCGGCACCGGCAGCCTCGGCCTCGCGCAGTCGATCTCCCGAGGCGATTACGGCAACCTTCTTGGTCTTACCCAGGCCGTGCGGCAGAACCACCGTGCCGCGAACCATCTGGTCCGCATGACGCGGGTCCACGCCCAGACGCAGGGTCAGGTCGACGGTCTCGTCGAACTTGGCAAACTTTACTTTTTGAAGGAGGGGAACGGCATCCTGCAGCGCGTAGGGCCGGTTTTCAACCTGCTTGCGCGCGTTCTCCATGTTCCTGCTCAGCTTTTTTGACATTCGATTCCTTGTCTCCCACCGCGCGGTACTGGTGCCGGCCGGCCGTGGTCAGTGTCGTCCTTGAGACGCATTTCTCATTATGCACCAGCGCAGGGTTACCTGCAATGGGAGGATGCCGGCGACATGCCCTCAGCCACAGTTCGCCGCAACCGCGACTCGTTGAGCGGCTGCGCCCGTGCCCGTCAGCGGTAACTGCGCTGATAGCAGCGGCTCATGCGGTCGTGCCAGCCCAGCCGGTCCTCATCAAAGAGCACCCACAGGAATCCGAGGCCGAGCGGCAGGGCGGCAAGCAGCAGGGCGGCGATGCGTCCGCGCATGGCCGCACGGGTGGGGTTCTCGTCGTCAAACGTGCAGAGCGCGATGCGGGCGTAGCGCATGCCGGGCGTGGCCTCCGCATAGCTGAAGAAGAGCCACTGGTAGAGCACAGAGAGCGCGCCAAAAGCGATGGCTGCGCCGAAGAGCGCCGGCTTGCCGGTGGGCGGATGCGTCGTGCAGGCGACAAAGATCAGCACGAAGATGAGGAACGCGCCGAGAATGAGAGCCATATCGACAAGGGCGGCCATGACGCGGTCCGAAAGGCCTGCGGTCTGCAACGGCAGTTCGATTCCGCTCAGCGGCAGGTCGTCCTCGTCCCGAGCGAGGTTTGCAGAGGGAAATGCGGCGCTGGCAGCCAGCCGCCCGGATGTGGGAGCGCTGCGTACCGGCTTGCGCGAGCCTGGCGGCCGGTGGCCGGCCGAGGCCGATGCGTGCTGGCCGCGGTGCACATCCCGGTCCGCATCCCGGTCCGCTTCCCGGTCCACGTCCCAGTGCGCATCCGGATGTACGTCGAGGCGAATGGAGTGCCACTCCGGCAGCGAGGCGGCAGAGGGCGACGCAGAGGAGATCGTCTCCGGCTCGACCTCGAAGATGCGGAGCTGCGCGTGCGCTTCGGCCTCGGCTGTGTCTTGGCGGAGAGGGCCCTCGGCAAGACGCGGACGTGCCTTGCGCGTGGCAATCAGCTGGCGGGGGAACTCGATCAGGCGCGCCGCCAGCGGCTGCACCGGCTGGATAATGGCATCGTCAAAGCCGGCAGGCAAACCGCAGTCCGAACCGGCGGCGCTGGCTGCACAAGCCGGACCGGCAGCGGCAGGGAGGGCGCGTTCGGCCGCGCTCGCTGCCAGCGCCTGCGAGGCGCGCGGCAGGGGCTTGTGGTAGCTGGCCGTGAAAACAGGCGGCGTGGCAGCGTGGCCTGCCACGGCAGGTTTACGGCCGAACTCAGTCTGCCCCGCCCCGATTTCTGCGGCACAACTCTCCTCTTCCATGCCCGCGAGCAGGCTTTGCGTGGCCTGGTGAGCTTCCTCGGCGGCGCGGCGGGCAGCCTTGGCGGCGGCCTGCGCGGCGCGGGCCGCGGCCTCGGCCTCGGCCGCCAGCGCCTCTCGGAAGGATGGAGCTTTTGCGAAGCGCTCGGCCACCCTGGCGGCTACGCTCGAGCGTGCGCGGCCTGCTGGCTCCTGCACCGGCTCCATGCCGGGCAGTGCGGCCTGGCCCGGCGCTGCTTCGTTGCCGCGGCGGGTGCGATGCGCTTCGAGCCTTGCATTCACTTCACGCTTCCATGTGTCGCCGCGCGAGGTCGTCTGCTGTTCCACCGGCAGGCTTGAGGACGATGTGCTCACGTACCGCTCCGTTCAGCATATGGCTGCTTGGTTTGAGGGTCATCGGGTCGCGGGCAGACGAGGGGTGCGGCCGCGGAGAGACTGCCCTCGCCGTTGCTCGCCACGCGTCTTTTCAAAAGGCCAGAGCAGCGTCCGCTCCCCGCTGCGCAGCCTGATATTCTTGAGCTTCGCCAGGCGATGAGAGTCCGCACTTTTTGGTGTACCACGCTGCTGCTGGTGTGTCATCCGCATCTGTGGCCGCAGGCAGTAACGAAGCAGCTTCCTCCTACGCCTGCGCAGGGAGCCCGCCAGGCCGTGCCGGTGGAAAGCCTGCCGGACTCTCCCGGCGTGGTACAGGCCGGTGCTGCAGGTCCGGGTGCGCCAGTTTCCGGGGAGATCCCCGATGCTGTGCCCGTCGCTGCTCCGCCCTCAGGCGTTCCCGTGAAGATTGAAGCCGCGACGCAGAACAAAACCGGCGATGTTTACACACTGAGCGGACACGTGGTGCTGCACTATCGCGATTACGTCGTGCAGGCGGACCAGGTGGTCTATGACCGCTCGACCGGCGAGGTGACCGCGACCGGCAACCTGCGTCTGGATGGCGGCCCGGACAATGAACACTTCACTGCGACCCATGGCACGCTGAATCTGGAGCGGCAGACAGGCCGCTTTTTCAACGTGGTGGGCACACTGGGGGTCGCGAACGCGCCGCACAACCGGCATGTCTTCACCGCGCCGAATCCGTTTGCGGTGACCGGTCGCGAGGTCATCAAGCTCGGGCCGGACCGCTATCGCGTGCTGGGTGGCACGATGACCTCCTGCCGGCTGCCCCGGCCGGACTGGCGCCTGCTGTCCCGCGAGATAGCTTTGAACAACGGCCGTGCCACCGCACGCAACACCTACTTCACCCTGCTGCGGGTGCCGCTCTTCTACCTGCCTTACGTAACACATCCGGTGGATGTTGAGAGCCGTCAGACCGGGTTTCTGATTCCGCTGGCCGGCAACGACACGCAGCGCGGGCTGATCCTCGGTGAGCAGGTCTACTGGGCCATCAGCCGCAATGCAGACGCGACCTTTGGCACGCAGTATTATTCCAAGCGCGGTTTTGCGCCGATGGGCATGGTCCGCTATCGCGGGCTGGGAGAGAACGTCTTCAACGCGAGCTTCCGCAGCCTGCTGGATCGTGGGCTGCAGCCGGGCAACATCAACCAGGGCGGCGTGGAGATTCGCGCCGACGGGCGGCGCGTGCTCTCAGAGAACACGCGGGCTGTGGCCGACATCGACTATCTCAGCTCGTACATCTACCGACAGGCGTTTGAAGACATTTACTCGGCCGCGATCGATTCGGAGGTCAAGTCCCAGGTGTTTGTGGCGCGCGAGGCGCACGGCTACGGCGAGAGCGTGCGATTCGACCGCTACCAGAATTACCTGAGTACAAGCGACTCCGGGCAGCAGATCCGCCTATTACATGTGCCAACGCTTGGAGCCGATTCCGTAGACCGCTACCTCGGCACGAGCCGGCTGATGTGGGGCGGCAGAGTGACGGCGTCCGGGCTTTCACGCTCTGAGAAAGGCTTTCAGACCTCGCGGGTCGTCGTTCGGACAGATATTTACCCGCACCTTTCGCTGCCGGCACACTTCCGCGGATGGACGGCGCGGCCCGAAGTGGCCGTGCGCGATACCTTCTACAACAAGAGCCAGAATGCTGGCCCTGTGGGCGTGCTGCCGACCGAGCATGATGCCAGCCTGAACAGGAAGAGTATTGAGGCGGGGTTCGAGCTGCGGCCGCCGGCGATCGAGCGCGATTTCAGCGCGCGATGGCTGCGCCGGCTGCTGGGCGGCGATCTGCGCCATGCGCTCGAGCCCGATGTGCGGTACCGCAACGTGTCCGGCATCAGCAACTTTCGTTCGGTGCTGCGCTTTGACGAGGTGGACATCGCGAGCGACACGAACGAGGTCTACTACTCGCTCACGCAGCGGCTCTTCCTGCGGCATCTGCATCCGCATCCCTGCAAGAGCGACGAGGCCCCTGGCCCGGACACCACCTGCGGCGGCGGCACGGCGGACTGGCTTGACTGGCAGGTGGGGCAGAAGTACTTCTTTCAGCCGCGCTTCGGCGGAGCCGTGACCGAGGGCACGCGCAATGTGCTGGCCACGACACTGGACCTGACCGGGGTTGCGTTCCTGACAGGACCGTCGCGGTACTCACCCGTAGTATCGCGGCTGAAGCTGCGCACAAGCACGGCGACCGACCTCGAGTGGGACATCGACTACGACGCGCGGCTGGGCAGGATCACGACCAGCAATGTCTTCGCCGGCTATCGCAAGGGCGGTTATGGATTCGGCATTGGCGACTCGCGGCTCAACGCGCCCGAGGGCGCTGCGACAGTCTCAACCACGCGGCCCACAGGGACGACGACCAACTACAACCTGCTGCGCTGGTCCGCCACCTATGGCAATGCCAACAAGCCGGGCCTGAGCCTGGGCGGCTATGGCGGTTACGACTTCGTGCTGAACCAGTTGCAGTATCGCGCTTTCGAAGGCGCCTACAACTGGAACTGCTGCGGGCTGAGCTTTGAGGTGCGGCGGTTTGCCCTCGGCGCGGTGAGAAACAACACGCAGTACCTGTACAGCTTTACCCTGGCCGGCCTAGGCAAGGCAGGTAACCTGCGCCGACCCGGTCCAACCGGACCTTCTAACCATCCGCAGGTGCCGAGGAACTTACTCGTTGAGATACCG
>CAYQYM010000082.1:0-8573 GCA_964421715.1 uncultured Acidipila sp. | reverse complement strand
ACTTTCTCCAGCGCTTTTCGCCGGCGCATCAGCCGGCGCGCAGCAGGCCAAGCCCGCGCGGCCCGGCGTGCAGAATCTCCTGCGCGAAGATGGGCATGAGCGCCACGGCGCCCCCCAGCAGCACGGCGAAGAGGTCGAGCGAAATGGAGCCCAGCAGCATCTGCGTACGCAGCACATAGCGGATGCCGGCCAGCAGTACGTCCGTGGAGATGGCGCGGTGCTCCATGCGGCCCGGACGCACGTCCAACGAGCCTACCAGCACCAGAAACCACAGCAGCGAGAGGAGCGTGACCAGGTAAACGAGGCTGGCCCCAGCCAGCCGTCCCTGCAGCGGCAGTGTAAAAAGCAAGCCGCCGATAGCCGGGCCGGTGATGTTGGCGATCTGGAAGATCGTCGCGCCCCAGGTGACCGCGTTCACGAAGTGCTCTTTCGGAACCAGATGCGGAACCAGCGCCGAGCTGGCCGGACCGCTGAAGGCACGGCCCGTGCCGATGAGGAAGAGCACGGCGTAGATCGGCTCCACGCGGTGCAGGCCTACCCAGGCAAAGCGCAGCAGCATGAGCGTACATAGCGTCTGCAGGGCATAGCAGACGAGGATGACCTGGCGGCGGTCAAAGCGGTCTGCCGCGTGACCGGCGGGGAAGAGGAACAGCAATCCAGGCAGAAAGAGCGCGAGGCCGGTATAGCCGAGGTCCAGCGCGCGATGCGTAATCTGGTAAACCTGCCAGGCAACGGCGAGCGACTGCGCTTCGGCTCCTATGATGGCAAATACACGTGCGGCCTGATAGCGGCGGAAGTCCCGGGAGTAGAAGGCGGCCGTGGCACTGGCGCCCGATGCTGTCTCTGGCATGGCTGCTCTGTTTCTACCATTGCAGATGCGTCCAGCGGCCCGTTATGTGACTTCCGTGACTGCGACTTTAAGAATTTAGGATGCGGCCGAAGCTCTGCGTTAGGCTTGGAGACGTGCTCCGGAAATTCAGCAGAAAAGCCCGCGTGGAGTCGCACATGGGCACGCGACCCGATGCGTTTCCGGAGGTGAAGGCGAGGACACATGCAGAGGACTTCGACGGCGAGGGTCTGCCGCCCCTGGGTGGCGTGCTGGCCGTGGGGCTCTGCGGCGTGGTGGCCTTTCTTACCCTCTACGCCACCCAGCCGCTGCTGCCGCTCTTTGCCCGGCTGTTTCACGCGTCCAAGGCCGCCGTGGGGATGACCGTAAGTGCGAGCACACTGGGAGTGGCACTGGCTGCTCCCATAATCGGCAGCCTGGCGGAGCGGCTTAGCCGCAAGCGTGTGATCGTCGGCTCGGTCGTGGCGCTTTCCGTGCCCACGCTGCTGGCCGCAAGCTCGCCCGGGCTGGGTGTGCTTGTCACGTGGCGGTTCCTGGAGGGGCTGGCGTTGCCCGGGGTCTTCGCCATCAGCATCGCTTACGTCACCGAGGAGTGGCCTGCGCGCAGCGTGCCGTTCGTGATGAGCGTCTACATCAGCGGCACCGCGCTTGGGGGTTTCCTGGGCCGCATGATCTCTGGGCTTTCGGCTGAGTACCTGGGCTGGCGCTGGAGTTTCAGCCTGTTGGGTGTGGCGACGTTGCTGGGCGCGGCCGCGATTGCGCACTGGCTTCCCGGCGAGCGCCTCCGGGCTCTCAATACCACCTCGCCGGGCAGCATCTACGCGCGGCCGTCGCAGCCAGAAACCGTACGTTTGTTACACCTGGGCCGCAGGCTGCTGCCGCACCTGGGAAACCGGCGGCTGGTGGCCACCTTTGCCGTTGGCTTCAGTGTTCTGTTTTCACTCGTCGCTGTCTTCACTTACATCACCTTCTACCTGGCGGAGGCGCCGTTCTATCTCTCGACGGCGGCGCTCAGCTATTTATTCGTCGTTTACCTCGTCGGGCTGGTGGTCACGCCTTTTGCCGGATACCTGATTGCGCGCGTCGGCCTACAGCGAGGCATAGCGCTTTCCGTTGCGCTCTCGATGGCCGGGGTTGCCATTACGCTGGTTCACTCCCTTGCCGTGGTCATCGCGGGGCTGGCGCTCGTTTCGACGGGCGTCTTCATCTCGCAGGCCACGGCCACCAGCTTCCTGCGCGAGGCGGCGCCTGCCGGCGCGCGCGCCTCGGCTGCGGGGCTCTACCTCTCGTGCTATTACCTGGGCGGCACGGCGGCCGGCGTCGTCCCGAGCTACATCTGGGCCCACGGCAGGTGGCCGGCCTGCGCGCTCGCGGTGATGCTGCTGCAGGTTTTTACGCTGGTGGTCGCGCTGGTGGGCTGGCGCTCGACGGGGGCGCAGCCTCAAGCTGGCTGAGAAATGTCTCAAGCTCGGCGGGAAGCGGAGCGGTGAACTCCAGCAGCCTGCCGGTGCGCGGATGCGCAAAGGCCAGCCCGGCTGCGTGCAGGAAGTTGCGGTCGAGCGCGATGCCGGCAGGCTCCGCGACCTCCGCGGCGGCGCGTCTCTGGCGGCGCTTCGCTGGCTCGGTCACGACGGGCAGTATGCGCGCCGGGGCGCCGTAGAGCGTGTCCCCGACCACCGGGTGACCCAGCGAGGCCATGTGTACCCGGATCTGGTGCGTGCGTCCGGTCTCGATGCGAACCTGCACCAGCGAGAACCTGCCATACGGCGTCTCAAGGGCCCGCACCAGCTCGTAATGCGAGATGGCCGTGCGTCCGCCCTCGCTGGGCCGTGTCGTCATGCGTGTCCTGCGGATCATGTCGCGGCTGATGGGAGAATTCACCGTGCCGCGCGGCTGCTTAAGCGCGCCATGCACGAGCGCGATGTAGGTTTTGGCCACGGCACGCGCGGCGAACATCCCGGCCAGCTTGAGGTGCGCCTGGTCATTGCGCGCCACGAGAATCAGCCCGCTGGTGTTCTTGTCCAGCCGGTGCACGATGCCCGGGCGCATCTCCCCGCCCCTGGTGGAGAGCTGGCTGTAGTGATGCAGGAGCGCGTTGACCAGCGTGCCGCGATTGCGCTTGCTCTCCGTTGCGCCCGCACCGGCATGCACCATCATGCCGGCGGGCTTGTCCACGACCGAGAGGTCCTGGTCTTCGTAAACGATGTGGAGCGGAATATTCTCAGCAACGGCGCGCAGCGGAGGCGGTGCCGCCTCGCCCAGAACCGAGACAGTCTCACCTCCGCGCAGGCGGCTCGAGGCCTTGGCGGGCGCATGGTTTAAAAGCACGCCGCCCTGCGCCAGCAGCCACTGGATGCGCGCACGGCTTACGCCTGAAAGCTGCGTGACAAGCCAGGCATCCAGGCGCTGGCCGGCGGAGTCAGCCGGAACGGTGAAGCTACTCACGGAAGGAGAGCGCGTCAAAGACGGCGATATAAATATCCAGGATGCCGAGACCGGAGACGAGGCCGCGCGTAACGCCGTTGAGGGCAACGGCGGCCAGCGCACCGGACCAGTTCAGCAGCATGTTGTCGTTCCAGATGTGCGTCCAGGGCAGCACCATGATCAGCAGGCCGAGGTAGAGACGCATGAGCACGCGCAGCAGCAGGTCAGAGCGGCGCATCCAGGCTGCGGCCGGCACGGACCGGAAGCGGCCGGAGGCCTGGTCTGGCGTGGCCTGATTCGGCGTGGCCGGGTCTTGCGTAGCCGGATTCGGCCCGGCAGCAGGCGGCGGTGACTGGGATGAGGCGGACACGGTCTTTCCTCACGCTACCAACCGAAGCCACAGGCTGCAACCTCCCTTGGCACCGGCCGTAATCAGGCTGTAGTGACCTGCCCGGCTGCGGCCTTGGGTTCAAGCAGTCACGGTGGCGTTTCTGCGCGGACGCCGGTTGGCCTGTAGCACCTTCTTGCGAAGACGCAGCGACTTGGGCGTGACTTCCACCAGCTCATCGTCGGCGATGAACTCGATGGCCTGCTCAAGGTTCATGGCCTTGTGCGGCACCAGGCGCAGCGCCTCGTCGGCCGAGCTGGCGCGCATGTTCGTCAGTTTCTTTTCGCGGACGACGTTGACATCCAAATCGTTGTCGCGCGAGTGCTCGCCCACCACCATGCCCTCATAAACCTCGATGCCAGAGGGAACGAAGAGCACGCCGCGGTCCTGCAGGCCATTCAGAGCGTAAGTGGTGGTGACGCCCGCGCGGTCTGCAATGAGCGCGCCGGTAGGCCGCTGCGGAATCTCACCCTGGTGCGGAATGTAGCCGTCGAAGAGCGAGTTCATGATGATCGTGCCGCGCGTCTCGGTCAGCATCTCGCTGCGTAGCCCGATGAGCCCGCGGCTGGGCACGCGGAATTCCAGGCGCACGCGGCCGTAGCCGTGGTTGTGCATCTTGAGCATCTCGCCCTTGCGCGGCCCGAGCCGCTCAATTACGGTGCCGACGAAGTTCTCCGGCACATCGATGGTGAGGTGTTCGACAGGCTCCATCACCTTGCCGTCAATCACGCGGGTCACGATCTCGGGCCGGCCCACCATCAGCTCGAAGCCCTCGCGGCGCATCATCTCGATCAGGATGGCAAGCTGCAGCTCACCGCGGCCCAGCACCTTGAAGGAGTCCGGGCTGCCGGTCTCCTCCACGCGGATAGAGACGTTGGTCAGCAGCTCGCGGTCCAGTCGCTCACGGATGTTGCGCGAGGTGACGTACTGGCCTTCGCGGCCCGCCATGGGCGAGTTGTTCACCGACATCTGCATTGCGATGGTCGGCTCGTCGATAACGATGAGCGGCAGGGGCGCGGGGTTTTCGACGCCAGTGATCGTCTCGCCGATAGTAATGCCGGTCACACCGGCGATGGCAACGATGTCGCCCACCTCGGTCACATCGATATCGGTGCGCTTGAGCCCGGTGAAGCTGAAGAGCTTGGT
This sequence comes from uncultured Acidipila sp., assembly GCA_964421715.1. Classification (GTDB taxonomy): domain Bacteria; phylum Acidobacteriota; class Terriglobia; order Terriglobales; family Acidobacteriaceae; genus CAYQYM01. The sequence goes on along the minus strand of CAYQYM010000082.1, from coordinate 3,768 downwards.
GATCTTCGTCTTCTCAAGCGAACCGTCGCGCTTGGAGATGTGCACCTCGTCGCCGGTGCGCAAGGTGCCGTTGAAGACGCGCGCGATCGCCAGCCGGCCCAGGTAGTCAGAGTAGTCGAGGTTTGTGACGAGGATCTGCAGCGCGCCGTCCGGGTCGCCCTTGGCCGGGGGAATGGTGGCGAGGATGGCCTCAAACAGCGGTCCAAGGTCTTGGCCGAGCACGCCCGCCTCGCGGCTGGCCAGGCCCAGCTTGCCGTTGGTGTAGAGAACGGGGAAGTCAAGCTGATCCTCGCCCGCGTCGAGATCGATGAAGAGGTCGTAGACCTCGTTCAGAACCTCCTGCGGACGCGCGTCCGGGCGGTCGATCTTGTTGATGACGAGCATGACTGGCAGCCGCGCTTCCAGCGCCTTCGAAAGCACGTAACGGGTCTGCGGCAGCGGACCCTCCGAGGCATCGACCAGCAGCATCACGCCGTCGACCATCTTCAGCGCGCGCTCCACCTCGCCGCCGAAGTCGGCGTGCCCCGGCGTATCCACGATATTGATCTTCGAGTCCTTGTAGTAGACCGCCGTATTCTTGGCCAGGATGGTGATGCCGCGCTCGCGTTCAAGCTCATTGGAGTCCATCACCCGCTCGGTGAGGGCTTCGTTGGCGCGGAAGGTGCCGCTCTGGCGCAGGAGCTGGTCCACCAGGGTGGTCTTTCCATGGTCAACGTGGGCGATGATGGCGATGTTGCGGATCGTCGTGCTCACAGGCGCGGATTTCCTATTCGTTTTTGGGTTCGCGTACTCAGACTGTCAGGCGGAGTGCCGCACGGGGGCGGCGGAGGCTCGAAAACCTTCTGGATACCTGCTTTCAGTCTACCAGCATGCCGCCGCGGCAACGCGGCCGCAACCAATGCGTCTTAGTGAAATGGCTGTGAAATCCGAGAGATCAACAGGAGAGGACATTCGCATGAGAGCAGGGGAAAAGAGGAGTTTGGCCCGACTGGCGGCGGGCGTGGCCGTGGCTGCGCTGATGGCCGGCATGGCGCTGGGCCAGCCTGTGGCATCGGCAGGAGCGCAGGAGGAGACGACCACCACGCACCAGATCCAGATGGTGGCGGCCAAGGCTTCGCTCACGCACGGTCTCGATGCGAAGAAGGCGAAGCAGGGCGATGCCGTGCAGCTCAAGCTTGAAGAGCCGGTGCAGGTGCCCGGCTCCATGCTGCTGCCCAAAGGTACGCTGCTGACCGGACGCGTGGACGCGGTGCAGCCTTCAGAGAACAAGGGGCCTTCCTCCATCGAGGTGACCCTGGACCGCGCGCAGCTTAAAGACGGCAAGGACCTGGCGGTGAAGATCTCGATTGTGCGGATCGTTCCCGGGGTGAGCTTCGCTGCGCAGCAGCAGGGTCAGGCGGCTGCGCCGGTCTCCGCGCCGGGATCAGGGCCGAGTCTGGCGCCGGGATCAGGGCCGAGTCCCGGGCCAAGGGCTATGCCGGGGCAGGCCGGCGGGGCCGGTACAAATCTGGCGGAAAGCGGCGTCTCGAGCCCCGCGATGACGGCAGGCCAGCCCGGAACGGGCAATGCCACCGGGGAGCCCAGTTCCCTCTCCGGCTCGATGCAGGCGCAGCCGGAGGTGGCCGGCGTCGCCCTCAAGAGCGACATTCACGCCAAGGACTCGGGCACGTTCACAGCGGCCAAGCGCAATGTACACCTGGAGGGCGGCACGGAGCTCTTGCTGGCCGTGGCGGTGATTCCCGCGGGTGTCGAGGTGCACTGAGGGGCAGCGCCGGGCAGTAAAACCGCGGTACACGCTGCGGCGCTGCGGTTCATCCTCCGTCCGCGTGACGGATTGCGCTCACGGTTTGTATGCTTGTCGCTGACCGTGAGCGCACACATACATCACACCGCGGATGATGCCGCAGCCCTGCTCGAGGGCGCTCTCGGGGTGCTCGAGGACGGCTTCCGCCACCTGCCGCCCGCCCCCAGTGCGGCTCCGGGGCTGGACCGCGCGCCCGAGGTGCTGGCCGAGGCGGCGCGCCGCATGCGCGACAACTACCCCTATCAGCACCCGCTCTACGCCGGTCAGATGCTCAAGCCACCCCATCCGGCGGCGCGCGCAGCCTACGCCATGGCCATGGCCATCAACCCGAACAATCACGCGCTCGATGGCGGCCGGGCCAGCTCCGCCATGGAGGTCGAGGCCGTTGCGGAGATTGCCGCCATGTTCGGCATGCCGCGGCACCTGGGCCACCTGACCAGCAGCGGTACCCTGGCCAACCTTGAGGCCCTGTGGATCGCCGGGCAGCTTGCGCCGGGACAGAAGATACTGGCGCAGCAGAACGCGCATTACACGCACAGCCGCATCAGTGCGGTGCTGGGGCTACCCTTTGCCGTCATGGAAGCCGACCGCCGGGGCCGCATGGATGTTGCGGCGCTTGAAGCAGCGCTGGCGCAAGGCGACGCTGGCACGGTGGTTGTGACGCTGGGCACGACCGGGCTGGGAGCCGTTGACCCGCTGGACGAGGTGCTGCGACTGCGCCAGCGCTACAGCTTCCGCATTCATGTGGACGCAGCCTACGGAGGCTACTTCAAGCTTATTTCCACTCTGGGCGGTGAAACCGCACGCGCCTTCTCCGTCATCGACCAGGCGGACTCGATCGTGGTGGACCCGCACAAGCATGGGCTGCAGCCCTACGGCTGCGGGTGCGTGCTCTTCCGCGACCCTGCCGTGGGCCGCTTCTACAGGCATGACTCGCCTTACACCTACTTCACCTCGAGCGCGCTGCACCTGGGCGAGATCAGCCTGGAGTGCTCCCGCGCCGGGGCCGCCGCCGTGGCGCTGTGGACGACGCAGCGGCTGCTGCCGCTGGTGCCGCGGGGCGAGTTTGCGCTCGGACTGGAAGCCGGCCGCAGCGCGGCTCTGCGGCTGCACCAGAAGATTGCAGCCGAGCCGCGCCTGGTGGCCGGCCCGCCCCCCGAGACTGATATCCTCGTTTGGGCCGTGCGCGCCTCCAGCCTGGCCGAGTCCTCCGCCGCGGCGCAGGCCGTGTTTGCCGCGGCGGCCGCAAGGGATCTGCACCTGGCATTGGTGCGGATGCCGGCTTTTCTCTTCCCCGCGGAAACCTGGAGCGGCGCAGCGCCGTCTGAAGAGGTAGTCTGCCTGAGGTCCGTGCTGATGAAACCGGAACACCTCACCTGGGCGGACGAGATATGGCGGCGGCTCATCCTGGCGATGGATGCGGTGGAGGGCACGCCAGGGCAGACCGGGGCAAACGCATCTTGAACAACGGCGGCTTTGAAACCCTCCATCTCGCGACGGACCTGCTATGCGTGGAGATTATCCCCGCACTCGGCGGCAAGATCGCCTCAATGCGCGTTCCCCGGCCGGTCTGGCCTGACGCCCGCCCGCTGCTCGACCGGCCTTTTGCCGAACTGCTGCAGTCTCCGCTCCAGCCTTATGCTCTCCGCAGCCTCACCATGCCCTTTGATGCCAGCGACGCCAGCGGCTTTGACGAGTGCCTGCCGTCCGTCTCCGCCTGCGTGGTGGAGCACGAGGGTCGCAGGGTAGAGGTGCCCGATCACGGAGAGTTCTGGCGGCTGCCGTGGACCGTTCTGCACGTGGATGCCTCGTCGGTTGAGCTGGCCGCCGAGGGTTCGGTGCTGCCGCTTCGCTTTGTCCGGCGCCTCCGGATAGGACGCGCGGCCACAGGCGCGGTCACCGGGGCGGAGCTGGCCATTGACTACAGCGTCGAAAACACCGGCCCGGTGGCCGTGCCCTATGCC
>CAYQYM010000081.1:0-8593 GCA_964421715.1 uncultured Acidipila sp. | reverse complement strand
GGCTCTACGCGTTCTTTTACGGCTGCCTGCACCTGGTCACGTATGTCTGGCTCTACGCGGGCCTGAGCGTGACCGCGATGGCGGATGACATCGCGAAACGGCGTTACATACTTGCGGGACTTGCCGCCTGGCTGCTGCTAGTGCCGCTGGCGCTCACCTCGACTATGTGGTCGATTCGCAAACTCGGCGGCAAACGCTGGCAGTGGTTGCATCGGCTGGTCTACCTGTCGGCCTTGGCGGGGGTTGTTCACTACTGGTGGATCGTAAAGCAGGGGGATCACAGCCCCGCCGCAATTACGGTCCTGCTCGCGGTGCTGCTGCTGGTCCGGGTGGTGCTGAGCTGGTCGAAGTCTCGCCAGAAGATGCGGCAGATCACCGCGGCCGCCTAGCCTGCTGGCGGCCGCATGCCCGCCGCCTACGCAGACTGGCGCTGCGGTGCCATGTCCTCGTCCTGCTTCCCAGTGCGGTTCTGCGTTGCGCCTGACATCGACGCGCCCTCCTTCTGATTGTGTTCGCCAAAGGTCAGCTGCTTCACGCGCGCGCTCCAGTTGCGCGACCCGTGCGGCTGCCCCTTGGTGGTGGGAATCTCGCCTGTCTCCGCAAGCTGCTTGAAGTGCCGCAGGTTCTCGCGGACGAAGCCGCCCGGGGTACGCGCGAAGAGCGCGCCCAGCGCGGAGCCAAGAGCGCCGCCCGGCAGGAGAAATTCCTGCGAGACGCGGACTATGGTGCCGCGTCCGTTCTCTGCCCGTTCAAACAACACCTGTCCGGCCTGCGGCACCAGTGCGCCGGGTGTGGACTTCCAGGCCAGCCTGCGACCTGGCTCCATGGCCGTCATCTCTGAATCCCAGGTCAACTCCACGCCCGTGGGCAGGCTGAGCACCCAGTGAGACATCCGCTCCCCAGTGCGCTCCACGCTCTTCACGCGTTCCATCCACTTCGGCGAGGACTCAACGTCAGCCCACATTGTGTAAAGCTCTTCCGCAGAGCGGTTGATGGTCATCGTGGCCTGCGCCTTCACCAGCCCGCGCAGTGGAATGCCACGCATGGACGCGCTAAGCTGCGGCACGAGCCGCGCCGCACCCACGCCGGCCAGGAGCCAGAGGGTTCTGGGCCGGAAGATCTGCCTGCGCAGCAGGTAGACGGCTGACAATCCGGCCAGGACCATGACCGGAGCCTGCCACTGCGATGTCTCCTGTCCGACCTTGTCGGGAGCGAGCGATGTCTGCTGATCGAGCGGAGTATAGGGAGTGTCCTGAATCATTGCATAACCTCGTCTCGGCAATGCGCCGCACAGCTAGGTGTGATGCTAGGTGTGATGCGCGAGGCAGGCAACGGGAAGTCGTGTCCGGGCCATTTGCCCGCGGTCATTGCCGGCCGAGCACCTGCCGCGCGGCGCGCAGTCCGGAGTCGAGCGCGCCATGCACCGTGCCCCAGTGGCCGGTCACGTCAGTGTGCTCGCCGGCAAAAAAGAGTGTACTTTCCACCGGCGCAGTCATTCTGCGGCTGGCTTCGAGCGCACCTGCCGGAGCATAGCTGTAGGCGCCCCGGCTGTAGCGGTCGCGCTGCCAGTCGTGATAATGCGCGCTGAGCAGCTTATCTTCAAGCTCTGTCTTATGTATCCGGAAGAGCTCGGCCAACTCGCCAAGTGATTGCGAAACCAGCAGCTCAGCTGCCGGAAGGCTGTGCGTGCGTGGACCGCCGGCCCAGCCGGTCAGCAGGCCGGAAGAGCGTGGAGCCGTCGTCCACCAGGTAGGCAGCCCCGTCAAAGTGTCGCCTTGGCGCGTGAACAGAAAGCTCATATCGCGAGCAGCCGCATGCCAGAACTCATCCGTAAAGCAGAGCGTGAGCCGGAAAGCCTCGCCCATCGCCATCCTGTCCGCCTCCGCCAGCAGCTCCAGCGGCTCTGGTGAGAAGCGAACCGATCGGGCCTGCAGCACCCCGAGAGGCAACGTCACGATGAGTGTTGCGGCGCGAAACTGGCGGCCCGCGGCATGCACAACCACATTGCCTCGCTTCCATTCGATGCTGCTGACCGGCGCATCGGTGACGATCACTGCCCCCGCACTTGCGGCCCGTTGGGCCAGGTACTCCGGCACGCGGTCATTAGCCGGCGACGACCCGGAAGCCGCGGTCGCCCTCGAGGGAGTCTTCCGCCTGCTGCTGGATTCGCAGGGACGCGGTGCCGATGTGCGCGGCATCCGCGGCATTGAACCCCTCGACATAGCTGAGCAACTGCTGCCGTGTGGTGTCGTCCACCCGCTGCGTGTCAAGCCACGCGCTAAAGCGGACGTCCGCATCTTCTGGTAGTTGCGCAAGCAGTGAGAAGGCGTCGTCCTCCCCTGGACAAAGGGCCACGCCGCGCTCTCTGCGGCAGTACATTGCGCCGTTGAACTCGAAGGTCTCAAGGCCCGCCTCTGCCAGCAGGGCCAGCAGATCGGGCGGGCGTCCGTGGACGAACTCGGCCCCCAGCTCGATGGGAAGTGCGGCGTGGGCACTGCGGACCGTAAGTATGCGGCCGCCAACGCGGTCGCGTGCTTCGAGCACGACGACGCTTTTGCCTGCCTCCGCCAGCAGCCGCGCCGCTGCCAGGCCCGCCACCCCAGCACCCAGGATGGCCACCTCGGCCGTCTCATGCCGCTCGCTGCTGGTCATGAGCCTCCTGCTTCCATGCCAGGCAGAGCCGCTCTACCACGGCAGCCCAATCTCCAGGCGCTGGCTGGCGAAAGATGCGCATGCCCGGGTACCACGGCGTGGTGTCACCCAGGCCCCATCGCCAGTCTGCCTGGTACGGCAGCAGCAGCCATACGCGCCTGCCAAGCGCCGCTGCCAGGTGCGCCACCATGCCATCCACCGCGATCACCAGGTCGAGTTCGTCAAGCAGGACCGCTGCCTCTTCAATCGGACCCAGATACTCCGAGGCTACGCAGAGACGCGAGTCGAGAGCAAGCTCCCGCACCTGCTGCCGCTCCTGAGTCCACTGAAGTGCGTAGCATGGCTGCGGCAGCAGAGCCAGCAGCGGTGCAAGCTCGCCCAGGTGGAGCGAGCGCAGCGGGTTCCACTGGCTCGATGCCCAGGACAAGCCGACTTTTGGCTGCGCTTGCAGACGCGGAAACGCCGGACAGCGCGCGCGATGCTGGGTTGCACGCAGGTAGGGCAGGCGGGCGGGCAGCGTTGCCGCCGTGCTGCGAAACAGATAAGGCAGGTCCATGACTTCAAGCGCCAGGTCATACGCGGGCGGAGTGGCCGGCGCACCTTTGCCCCACGTGATCACCCGGTTCACCCCATCCGCGCCGCTCAGCACTTGCACCATCTGCGGCGCCGCCTCCACGATCAGCTCGCTCGTGTGAGCGCGCAGCAATGGAGCGTAGCGGATGAACTGGATTGCGTCGCCAAATCCGTGCAGGCAGCGCAGGATGACGCGCAGGCCCTGCAGCATCGCCGGTGTAAGGCGTTCTGCTCCGGCGCGTTCCGCAATGGCGTCACTATACAGCCAGGCGCGGCCAAAGTCGCCCAGCAGCATGTAGCACTCCCACTGCAAGGCGTCACACTCGTCGGCAGGTGCGCCCACGGAGACGGCGTAGCTGGCGGCGCGCAGCGCCGCGGAAACATTGCGTTCTGCGAGCTGCTGCCGTGCCAGCGCAAGCGCGTCAGAGCTGCTCATTGCCCCATTCAAGCCAGGGTGGGAATGCGCGCCGCTTCCACCGCAGCCTCCAACTCCTGCGCGCGACGCGTGTGCGCATGCTGTTCAAGGATTCGTTCACGTGCGGCTCGGCCTATGCGGAGGCGCTGCTGATCGCTGGTGCCGTTCAGCACGGCCTCCACCTCGGCTGTCGTTCCCGCAAGCAGAATCTCCTCACCCGGGGTCAGGAAGGTCTCCATGCCCGGCCAGGTGTCGGAAACAATGGCTGCTCCACACGCGGCCGCTTCAAACAGCCGCACCGAGGGTGAGTATCCAGCGCGCACCATCGCGTCACGCGTGAGGTTAAGCGTGAACCGCGCCGAAGAGTAGAACGCCGGGTGATCCTTCGGCGCGACGTGCTCCATCCAGGTAACGTTCGCAGGCCATTCCATCTCCGGGTACTGCGCCCCCGCCACGACGAATTGCCGCTGCTGGGCGAAGCGCGCCACGGCCAGCAGCATGCGCTCGAGCTTGGGCTGGCGGTCTTGGGAGTAGGTGCCGAGGTAGCTGAGGTCGCAGGCGTAACGGCCGTCTGTCTTCACCGGGCGATAGACCTGTGTATCCACGGAGCAGTAGAGCGGCAGCGCGCGCCGCGCGCCGAAGCGGGTGCGCAGTTCATCGAGTGCCGGTCCGCCGGTAAAGCTCAAGTAAGCGTCGTAATGGGGAATCTGCGCTGCGAGGATGGCCTCAGTGCCACCGCAGGTGCGCAGCGCCTCAAGCGTGACCGGCGTGTCGATGTCATAAAAGAAGATGGGGCACGGCTGCTGCGAAAAAAGAGCCTCAGCCGCGGCCACTCCGTCGGGGAAGTAGGAGCCGACCATCACGAGGTCCGCGTCAGCGGTGTCGCGCAGGATGCGCGCCTGCTCCAGCCGCCAATCCTCATAGAGCAGCACGGTTGCAAAGCCGGGCCGGGCCAGGTCGCGATTGTTCCGGTACCAGGGAACATCCTTCTCAACAAACACCATGCTGTGGCCACGTGCGGCCAGCGCCTTGCACAAGGCGCGGTAGGTGGTTGCGTGGCCGTTGCCCCACGAAGAGGTGATGGTGAGCCCGAGGATGACGATCTTCATGCAATTGCCCCCAGCGCCAGCGCTCGCTCCCTGTGCAACTGCAGCAGCAGTTCATGGCTCTGCCGCGCCCGCTGCATGTAGGTGTGGTCCCGCAGCGCACGCGCACGCAGCGCCTGGCCACAGGCTGCGACACTCTCTTGCTGCATCGTGGTGAGGTAGTTTGCGACCTGCTCAGCGGAACTGGCCACGAGGATCTCCTGTTCCGGCTCAAAGAACTGCTCGATGCCCTCCCACGCATCGCAGAGCAGGCACGCGCCGCTGCCCGCAACTTCAAACACACGCGTTGGCGGAGAGAAACCGACCTTTGCCATCGAATCGCGGTTGATGTTGAGCACCATGCGTGCCGAGCAGTTCACCTTGTTGTGCAGCCCTGTTGGAACGTGGCCGATCCAGCGCACGTTTGGCGGCAGCGGCTTATCGCCCCAGCCCTCCCCGCCAAGCACAAACTTTGCATTGGGCACCAGCCTGGCCGCCTCCAGGAAGAGCTGTTCGACTCGCCGCTCGCGGTCGGGAAGCCGGTTGCCAAGGAAGGCGAGATCGCACGCGAACTCCTCGGACGGGGCAACCGGATGGTGCGTCTCCGGATCGAGCCCGTTGTAAATAGGATGGCAGCTCTGCGCGCCAAAAGCTTCGTATTGCGCGACGACCTGCGGTCCACCGCCATAGGTAAAGATGGCGTCGTACTCGGGGACGAGTCTCCGGAACGGGTCGTCCGGGTCTGCCTCAAGCCGCGCCAGGGTGGCCGGCGCGTCCACGTCCCAGAAGAGCACGAGGCTGCCGTTGCTGCGCGCGCCCAGCACTGCCTCTTCCAGCTCGGCATCATCCACGCCCACGCCGCTGTGCTTCACGACAACATCGGCATCGCTCTCGGCAGAGAGCACCCGCTCAAACCGGCCCGGCTGGTAAACACGCGAGCGGGCATAGCGCAGATAGCCGAAGTCCAGGTGCTGCTGCCGGCCGAACGCGTCGGGTTCCGCAAAGACGATCTCGTGCCCCAATTCATGCAGGTATTTGTAGATGCCGCGATAGTAGGTGGCCGCGCCGTTCCAGTATGACGAGAGAAGGCTCGAGCCAAATGCCAGTATTTTCATTGCAGTACTTCCTCGCAAATTTCAGTCAATTGCGCCGCACGGTGCGCGCAGGTGTGACGTTGCAGAATCGTTTGCCGCCCCTGCTCGGCCTGCTGCCTGGCGAGCGCGGAATCGGCGGTAAGCGCGCGCAGGGCGTCCGTCATTCCGGCCGTGCTCCGCACCATCGTGAAATCGCCTTTGCGAAAGAGGTGCTCGCAGTCGCTCCATGGCGCGGAGACGAGCGGGATGCCGCAGGCCAGCGCCTCAAAGACGCGAATGGTTGGAATGCCGGGCAGAGCCTCAGCGTAGGCGCGCCGAGGCACATGCACCGTGACTCGGGACTGGGCGTACACGCACGGAGCGGCCAGATTCGGCAGATAGCCGGCAAACGCAATGCCAGCCGAGGCCAAAGCGTCGAGCCCTGCCTGCGGATAGCGCACGCCGTGCACGGTGAAGCACAGGTCCGGAAGCGCCTGCGCCGGCTCAACCAGGAACCTGTGCAGCTCCGCCGTGCGCTCTTCGTCTCCCCAGTTGCCCACCCATATGACATCTTGCTTCTTCTGCGCAGCGATTGGGTGAAATGCCGCGGCATCCGCTGCTTCATGCAGCGTCCACACGCGGTTCATGCCCCAGCGCTGGCGATAGATAGTCCGCAGCGACTCGCCGAATGCAAGCACGCCATCAAAGCGCTCGATCTGAAGCTGCCGAAGCTGTTGTGGCGTGCTGCTGGCGCGATGGTGCGTGTCGTGGAACAGAGTTCTGGTGCCGCTGCTTCCGGCCGCATCCAGAATCGCCGCAACCGTCTCCGGCTCGTTCCACTCGTGAACGATCACCACATCCGTATCCCGCAGCAGCGCAGGGCAGATGGAGCTGGTTGTATAAGTGTGGACCGCAAGAGAGGGGAAGGACTTTCGGAAGTCGCGCAGTGCCTCTTCGCCGGCTTCGTTCTCGACGGCCAGCAACTGCTCTACTGACCAGCCGTGGCGCGGCTCAAAACAGCGCACATCATGGCCCATGTTGCCAAGCTCACGTGCAAGCCCGCGCAGGAAATGCGCATTGCCATTGTTCCAATCGGAGCGAAGTGAATGGACGAACATCGCAATGCTGAGCGCGCGTTTCATGCAGCCACCCCTTCCGCAAAGCATGCGGAGTAGAGGTCCTGATAACCGGAGACCATAGCCGAGGCGGAGTAGTGATCGCGCGCTCGCTCAGCCGCGCGCTGGCCAAGACTGGCCGCCAATCCGTGGGCCTGCTTCAGGCCTTCGAGCATGGTGCGCAGCGAGCGTGCGTCTTGGTAGTAAAGCGCTGCGTCGCCCCAGACCTCGCGCTGCGAGGCAATGTCGCGCACCACGAGCGCGCAGCCGCGCAGCGCCGCCTCGACAGCCGTCAGGCCGAAGGGTTCATAGACCGACGTGACGATGTAGATCGCGTGCTTGCGCATTGCGGCGTTCAACTCCTGCTGCGAGAGCGCACCCAGCAGGTCTAATCCGGCCGCGTCTTGAGAGGCGAGCCCGTTTTCCGGCCCGGTTACCTCTCCTGCTACAGCCATGGGCAGCACGTCGGCAACCAGCGTAAGCTCGCGGATGTTCTTTCCTTCATCCCATAGCCTGCCGGCTGTGAGCGCGCGCATCGGTCTGCCTTGTGTTGCCGCGTCGCCGGGAATCGCGCTGCCGTTGGTGATCACGCGCACCTCCGGCATAGAGACCTCCGCCCCGGGATAAGCGCTTCGGAATTCATCCCGCAGCCACCGCGTGGGAAACACAAGCTTGTCCGCACCGCGAATGCCATCCAGCACCCAATTGCGATAATCGCGCCACCTTGGCTCGTCCGGCGGAGGGCAGCCTTTCACGGCCTGCCACCACGTGTAAACGTCGCTGTGTGCGACGAGAATCTTCGGGACTGAGACATCAAGCACGCCGTAATAGAACTGGTTCGCGTGAAAGACGTCGGGCCGGAACTCGCGGACTAACCGTTCGACGAGCCATGCGGATTCGGCGAGGTCGCGCTCGGCATTTGGCATCCACTCCAGCCTGTATGTGGTGGCAACCAAGTGCCAGCGCTGCCTCCAGCGCTTCGACATTGCTTCCACCCAGAGCTGCTGATCATGCTGCAGCCTGCGGCCGAGCGTAACCAGCAGAACCTCCCAGCCCTCTGCCAGCAGGCCTTCGCACAGCGTTTGCGCATAGCGCCAGACACCGCCAACGGTATCCGTCGTCATAAGCAGGCGCATTCAAGCTCCTCAAGCGGAACGGGCTGCTGCTCCTGGATGTCGCTAAAGCCGACACCGGCAAACAGGGACAGATAGTGGCGGTGCGCGCGCTCCCAGGCCTCGTCATCCGGCTGCGCGCCAAACGTCTGCACATAGAGCGGACTGCCCGGGAACGGGAACATTGGCACCGGCTCGCTGACCCAAACGCCTTCTCGGCGCAGCTCTTCCTGCCAGGCATGCACCAGTGCGGCGTCATCATCCGGCGTGCGGATGAGATTCGCCTGCACCCAGGGCACACGAGTGCGCGCGTACTTCAGCAGCTCCGTGATGCGGTCCGTCGCAAGACGGCAGTTCTTGTTGAGTGCGTCGCGGCCCTCTTTTGTGATTGACTCGATGCCGCACTCCATCGAGATGCAATGAGCCGCGCCCAGCAGGTCCAGACCCTCTTCGTCCCAGAGGTCGATGCGCGTTTGAAAGCCAATGGAAACAGGACGTTCGGCGATGGCCTTGAGCAGTGTGCGAACATTCCTGCCAGCCCCGAAAATTTCGTCGATAAAGTAGATGT
>CAYQYM010000080.1:0-8634 GCA_964421715.1 uncultured Acidipila sp. | reverse complement strand
CGTCAATACAGCGCACGTGCAGGGCTCTCGCCCGCGGCAGCCGCAGACCGCGCAGGCGGCCGTCCGCGATTACCTGCTCGCCTGGGACTCGATGGCGCAGGCGCTTGAGAGCAACGACAAGGGGAAGCTCGACGCCGACTTCACAGGCGAGGCGCGCACGCGCCTCGGCCAGACGCTTGACGCGCAGGCCGCAGCCGGCATCCACAGCCGCTACACGGATGTCGCACATGACATTCAGGTGTTGTTCTACTCCCCGGAAGGACTTTCCCTTGAGCTGGCTGACACGGTCAGCTACACACTTACGTTGTTCAACCAGGACCAGCCGGTCACAAGCCGGGAGATCCACGAGCGGTATATCGTCGTTCTCACACCAGCTGAAGCCCAGTGGAAGACCCGGATCTTCCAGGGCGATTGAGAAGACGGCCTGCATTGATCGATTTTTAGCGAGTGACCTAAAACAAGTACGGAGCCAAAATGATCTCAGTGGTCGTGCCCATCTATAACGAAGAAGAGCTCATACCGCTCTTCCATCGCGCCGTCGCCAGCAACCTAGCCAGCCTGCGCGAAGACTGGGAAGTTGTCTACGTGAATGATGGCTCGCGCGATACTTCGCTTGAGCTGCTGCGCGATCTGCAATCTCGCGACCCCCACATCGTCATCGTCGACCTCTCCCGCAACTGGGGACATATGGGTGCCATTCACGCCGGGCTGCAAACGGCGCGCGGCGATGGCGTCATCATCATGGATGGCGACTTTCAGGATCCGCCCGAGGTGCTGCCAAGACTGGTGGAAGCCTGGCGCGAGGGCGCACAGGTGGTTGTCGCCGTGAGGCGCAGCCGGCAGGAGCGCCGCAAGCTGCTCGCCAGGCTCTTTCCGCTCTTCTATCGCGTGCTGGCCACGCTCTCCGACTTCCCCATTCCCCTGGACGCGGGCATCTTTGGCCTCCTCGACCGGCAAGCGCTCGATTCGATCAACGCACTGCGTGAGAATAATCGCTACCTGCCCGGTCTGCGCGCATGGGTCGGCTACAAAAATGCCCTGGTCTACTATGACCGCCAGGACCGCGCCGGCGGCGACGGCAAGCTGTCCTTCCTGAGCCGGATCAAGTATGCGATGGATGCGATCACCAGCTTCAGCTACAAGCCCCTGCGGCTGTGCTTTCTGCTCTCGATCCTCTGCACGATGACGATTCCGCTGCTTTTGCTGCTGGCTTACTTCTCTCACAGCGCGGTGGATGCGGTGGGCTTTGGCATCTCCGCCGCGGTCTTCACCATGGGCGCTATGCTGCTGCTCTGCATGGGCGTTCTCGGCGAATACCTGGGCCGCGTCTACGACGAGGTCCGGCGCCGGCCGCTCTCTCTCATCAACCACGTCTATCGCACTCGTACACTGCACGCTGTGCACAGCGACCCTATCACGACCGGCGACCTTGGCGTCCATATCGCCTGAGACCCCGGCTTTCTTCCTGTTCCTTGCTGAAGCAAACGCGCATAGCCCAGGGCGGTGCGCGTTGCTTCAGCAAGGAAGCCAGATGCCAAATTGTTTCAGGTAAGTCGCAGGTTAGTCCTTTACCGCCGCGGCAATCGCAATGGGTCTCTTTTCTGCCGCGCTGGCATCCCCGTCGGGGCATTTGTCAATTCCCCGCTCCACCGCCGTTCCCTCTTCGTAGTCATTCCAGGTCTCAATCAGCAGGAAGGGGATGGGCTGGCTTGCGGGAATAAACTTCTTCCATTCGTTGAAGGTGTCCGTCAGCGTCGCGCCGCAGCGCTGCGCCATGTGCCGGTTCAGCCCCCAGGAGGCGCGACTGTCGTCGAAGCCCGCCCATGCGCCGCCTACGATGATCTTGTCAGGGTAGTGCGTGCTCATGTTCTCGTAGAAGGAGTCTAGATAACTCTGGCCCCAGTTGCTGCCGTCCTGCTTCCAGCCTTCGCTGCCCGGGCTCACCCAGGCGTAGAAGCCGTCAAACGCGCTTGCGTTCCGGCCCGGGTCGCTCTCGTAGATCAGCCACGGAGGCGTGCTCCACTTCTCCACCTCCTGACGCAGGCGCGCCCAGTCTGTGTGATTGCCCTTAGGGAAGATAAAGATTACCGGGCGTCCCTGGTAGGTCAGGTAAGCGTCGCTGCCCGGCGCCCCCGCGCTCAGATAAGTGTCATGAAACATTCTGAAGTCGGCAATGGCCGCTTCGGTCGCGCCGTCTTCCTTATCGGTCTCGTCATACATCATCGCAATCTTGAAGTGCTGCTTCGCTGCATTTTCCTGCAGCAATGCATAGCTCTGGTCGATGAAGGGCTCACGGTCGCCATACCAGTCCACCACGAAACCGGAGATGCCAAGTTGCGTGGCCTCTTTCATCTGCCGGCGAATCTGCTTCACGTCGTGCGAGGAGTAGCCGACGTCAATATGCTTTGGGTGCCCGAACCACGGCTCATAGACGGCCAGTATCTGCGGAGAAGAGCCGGTAGCCGTGTACTTCAGCTTTACAACCGCTTGAGACTGGGAAGAAGTGCAGCCGTGAAACGAAAATATGAGCGTCAGGAGTGTGGCGCTGTATCTTGCTAGCATAAATTCTTTCATTGGAAGTCTTCATATTGCCGCGGGTTGCAGCCGCGCGGCAGCTTTTCACTTAAAATGTGCTTTGCTGGCAGCCGCGGGTTGACCCATGGCATCCAAGTGCAGGAAATGTGAAATCGCGTGCTACTCGCAAGACCCCTCCCCCCCTTCCCGGCGATAAGCATCTCGCCTCAAATGCATGCGGAGCACTGAGAACGCAGTGGACGGTCAATTATCCAGGCCAAAGTCGTTGCACGCCCGCTTCCTCTCCGGAAGTGTCGTGCTGCTCACGGCTTCGGGTCTCGCAACGGCGATCAACTTCGGTTACAACGTTGCCGTGGCGCGCCTGCTCGGCCCCGCCGGCTTTGGCCACGCCACGGCGGTCTACACCCTACTGACGTTGATGTCGGCCATTACGCTCTCATTTCAGATCATCACGGCCAAGATCGTTGCCCAGCAGGACTCGCCGGAGCGCAAGGTTGCGGCATACCGCGGACTGGCGCGCACAGCGTGGCTCTGCGGCGTGCTGGCCGCGTTGTTGCTGCTGTTCTTCCGCCACGTCATCGCCGGCTACCTGCGCCTGCCGGTAGGGGGACTGGTGGCGCTGCTTTCTATCGGGGCTGCGTTTTATGTGCCGCTCGGCAGCCGGCGCGGCTACGTGCAGGGCGCTTATGGATTTGACCGCCTGGCGCGAAATCTTGTGCTCGAAGGCGCGGTTCGTCTGACCGGATCGCTCATCATGATCGGAGCGGGCTTCGGAGTGCGGGGCGTCATAGCTGCCAACTCTGCCGCCATGGCCATCGCCTACTTAGCCCTGTGGCCTGATCGCGCAGAGCGCATTCCCAATCCGGTGAAGGCCTCTTACGCCCTGCGTGAGACGGCACAGGCGCTGGTCTTCTACTCCGGCCAGGTCGTCATCAACAACTGCGACATCATCCTGGTAAAGCACTTTTTCACCTCGGCTGAAGCTGGCCTTTATGCCGCTATCGCCATGGTGGGCCGCGTCGTCTTCGCGTTTTCCTCAGCGGTGGTCAACAGCATGTTTCCCCTGGTGGCCGGCACGCGGGAGGAGGACCGCCGCAACCTGCGCGTTATCCTCACCTCGCTGCTACTGGTCTCCAGCATCGGCGCGTGCATCGTGCTGGTGCTGCTGGCCGCGCCAGAGCGCCTGTGGGCCCTCTTCTTTGGCAAGAGCTTCGTATTACATGATGGGCTCAGCATCTCTACCCTGCTCGCGCTCTACGCCATCGTGACCGTCGTCTATTGCCTGAGCGTAGTGATCATCAGCTATGAGATGTCGTACAAGATTGCCAACACCAGTTGGATTCAGCTCGCGTTTAGCGGCATTCTGATCGCCGGCATCAGCCGCTATCATGCCTCGCTCGAGCAGGTCATCGTTGTCCAGCTCATCCTGATGTGCGTCATGCTCCTCTTCGTAGCTGTCCCCTTTCTGCTGGACTCGATTACGCCCCGCCACCTGGAAAAGACCAAGCCTGAGTACCCGCTGCTCAGGCTGCTGCAGCGCGTATCAGAAGACGAGGTCATCGGCGAATTTCTCAAGAGCGACTTCAGCAGTTCGGAGTTTTCCGATTACCAGGACACGCTCAGCGACATTGTGCATCACCCGGACTACGCCGACCCGATTCAGAACGCGCAGCGGCGCGCACTGCTCAACATCCGGCACCAGTCCCTCTGGAGCGAGCTGCCCGCGAATACACGTTGGTATGAGGTGGAACTTACGCCCGCGGACGTGGAACGCATTCGCGTCTTTCCGCGCGCGCAATGGAAGCAGCTGGCCCAGGGCGACTTCACCATGAAGGCAGTGCTGGGCGGCATGGATCACGCTGCAACTCCCGTGCAGGAATCCTTCGTTCAGAAGATCGGACGCATCCGCAGCCGGCTGGAAGAAGATGAGCGGCTTCACGGAGCCGTGCTGCTGATAGGGATAGGAGAGGCTGGCCCGCTTACCATTCTGGACGGCAACCACCGTCTCGTCGCCGCGCTCACCGCATCTCCCCAGCGGCTGCAGAACCTGCGCTTTCTCTGCGGCCTATCTCCGCTCATGGTGGAGTGCTGCTGGTACAACAGCACCGTCTTCAATCTCTTCCGGTATGGACGTAATGTACTGGTCCACTCCATTCACAACCCGAGAACAGAACTCGCCAAGCTTTTGCAGGCTTAATCCTGGTCCGAACCACATGACTGTAAGATCGAGATTCGTAGTAGTCCGTCAGCTGTCCAGACGTCCATCCGTGTTTGAACGGCGCGAGTTTAGCCGCGATATGCTGGCCTGCCTGGCTGCAGACCGGCCCCGGGTGGTGCTCGACTGCGAAAGGGCAGGCCGCGGCGGCCGCTGGCTCATCCGCTGCCTGCTTACGTGGCTTGAAGAGGCACTCAAGCGCAACGGCGACCTGCGACTCGCTGCAGTTTCACCTGAATTCACCTCGCTGTTGCAGAAGGCTCGCATTTTGCACCTGTTTGAAGTCTACGAGACGGTCGATGAGGCGGTCGAGAGCTTCACGGCGATTCCAGCCAACGCTGGTGGAGCCGCAGCATGAGGCATCAACCCGGCACCCTGCGTGGAGCCAGCACAATGAAAAAAACTCTCTGGCGGCCGTTTCCTGCTATCGGCTGTGTCGCAACCCTGCTGCTTACAACGCCGGCGTGCCAGGCATCCGTCCTGCTGGGCCAGCAATCAGGCGTGCCCGCGCCGGCACAGGACACCAGCGCCCAGGCGGCTCCTGCCGTAGCTGCGAAACAAGCACCAGCCACCCCCAGCCCAGATCCTCGAACTGAAGGTCTGCCCGCCACGCCCGAGGCTCAGGCACCGTCACAGAGTTCCACCACGCCGGCTGCGCAGCAAGGCGGCCAGCAGCCGGTGGGCACGGCGACCGCTCCCTATGAGAAAAGCATCGGGGTTCCCGCTTCACGTCCGGCTGGAGCCGTGATCGCCCCGGCCAAGCAGAGGCGCGCACGCTCCTTCACCCTCAAGCTCGGGCTCATCGCCGGCGCAGCCGTTGCCGTGGGCACCGTCGTAGCGCTCTCCAATGCCAGCTCCTCGCGCCCGCGTTAAGCCGGTGTATGCAGCCGCGCACCCTCTCTGCGTGAGCTTCTCCGGTATCGACGGAGCGGGCAAAAGCACGCAGATTGGAAAGCTGAGTGAGTGGGCACGGGGACAAGGGCTTACGGTGCAGGTTATCGCTTTTTGGGATCGCATCGCGACCCTCACCAGCCTGCGCGCCGCCAGCGGACATGCGCTTTTTGGCGGAGACAAGGGTGTCGGCTCCCCGGAGAAGCCCATCCACCGCAAAGACAAGAACGTCCGGTCCGGAGCCATGTCCGCCGTTCGGCTACTGCTTTACCTGCTGGACGCCTGCGCAGCCGCACGAGCGATACGCAGGGCGCGCAGCTCAGGGGCGGGACTCGTCATCTTCGATAGGTATATCTACGACGAGCTGGCAAACCTGACGCTCTCCAACCCGCTCATGCGCGCTTACGTGCGGTGCATCATGGCCTGGGTGCCGCGGCCGGACCTGAGCCTTATCCTTGACGCCGACCCGCTGGCCGCGCGGGCTCGTAAGCCGGAATACCCCGTGGAATTTCTCGTCCTCAGCCGCAACTCTTACCTGCACCTGGCAAAGCTGCTCGGCTGCATCGACGTAATCTCCGCCGGCAGCGTCGGCGAGGTCCATCGCCAGATAGTCCTCAGGGCCCAGGCCCTGGCATTCAGCTTGCCGGGCCCTGAGGTTGTCGGCTAACTGCGCCTCGAGCTCACTTTACCAGTAAGTCAGGTTCAGGTTGTCGACGAAGGTGTTATACGACTCCTGCCTGTAGTTACCATCCATTTGATAGTTCAGCGTGATGCCCCACCAGCTTGACGGCACCTGATAAGGCGCATAAGTGCGGTTTATGTTCGCTGTCACCCCATTCACCGTGATCGACTGGTACAGCAAGGTGTTATCCGGCTGCCGCTGCATCTGGATGGTGACATGATTCCATGCGTTGTTGTTCAGCTTGCAGGCCACTCCCGTAGAGACCCACTTGCCATTTACGTTGTCCCAGATGTCCCAGGCACCCTCACCCAGGTGGTCGCACTGTTGGCCCCAGATCATACCCGTGCCATTCATGTACATGCTCACGTCGAACTCAAGGACCTGAGTTACGTTCCAATTAGTCACGTATACATCGGCATCGTAGATAAAGTTATGCACGGTTGGCAGCAGGGTATGGTCTCTGTCGGGAAGTCCCTGCGTGCTATTCTGCCCGATCACCGGATTTGACCAGAGCACGTCGGAGTAAGGCACGGTGCCGCCGATATCAAACCGGGTAGCATTCCCGGTGAGGGAAGGGGCTGACAGGCGCTGTGTCATTGCCCAGTTAACCCCGTTGCAGGTACCCGTGCAGATGTCATACTTCGGGGCAAACTGGCCCCAGCTATTCCAGCCGCCGCTGGCCTGCAGGTTCGAAAGCACATTCCCGCTGCCATTTACCTTCACATCTACAGTCGAATAAGAGGCGCCGCCACAGTAATCCCATTCCTCCACTACGGTATGCTGTGGGCCTGGCGCCAGCGATATCTGCGTATTCAGCTTCGAGCCCTGCGCCACATACCGCAGCTGGTTATTGACATAGACACCCATGGCAGCTACGCCCCGGGGGCAACTCGTCGTGGCAGAGGCCACATAGTTCGCATTCTGATTTACCGTACTGTTCGGCTGCGGAGTTACAACTGCCACACCGCTCTGGTTGCTGACATTGATGTCAACCGGTGTGAAGCTGGCGCCCCCGCAATAGTCCCACTCCTCTACGACGGTGCGGTGGCTTCCAGGGCCGAGCTGAAGCGTCGCATCGAGGCTGGCTCCCGGCGAAACATACTGCAATGAGTTATCGACATACACACCCATGGAAGCCACTCCGCGCCCGCAGGAACTCGCCGATGCGGTGCCGGAGAAGCGAACCCTTGTGCCGGTGGTTTCACCATTGGAGGGACTGTTCACCAGCACCGTGGCGAAGGTGGGAGCGGCGCACAGCAGCAGAGCGAGGGATAGAGAGCGGAGGATTTTCATTGGACTTCCTCAAAAATTTACGTTGCACTTAGGTCGCTACCGCTCCGATAAGCTTTCATCTTCGGAGCGGGATCGTAGCTGCACATTCAAGTCGGTCTTGTAGCGGGGCACACGTCTGCGTAGGCCTGAGCCGCGCTCATTGCCAGCCAACACTGAAGGCGTATCCGGTTTGTTACACCCAGCCGGAGAGCTAACCTTCAGCCTTGTCCAAGGGTCCCGAGTTACCGCTCATCTCAACTTGCATGAGTCTCAAACCCAGAAGTTCAGGCAGATAACAGAAAGAATTTGCTAGCCGGATAATACACACGGCAGCGCTCTTGAAAAAGGGTTTTATGACGAAATTCAAAGATTTTTTTTGAACTTAGGCATCACCCTGACGGGTATGAAAATAGTGCATATCCAGCAGAAATAAATGCTCTATCTAGTCGAGCTATTTACATAGCTGTGCGCACGAAGCGCCGATACACAATCAGCATCTTCTACATACCTGCTGGAGCAATCTATTCGCAGCTGGACTTGCTTTCGACCATCAGGCAATTTCGCCGGCAGCACAGCGCACCGGAAAATGCAGTCAAGCATGACACGTAGGCCTGGGAAGTGAATAATTGGCGAAGAATGGTTCGAGTGAGGAGAGAAACAGGATCAGGAGAGGAGTGGTGCGCCCAGAAGGATTCGAACCTCCGACCTATTGATTCGTAGTCAATCGCTCTATCCAACTGAGCTATGGGCGCACATCTGTCGCATCCGCGACTCTCAAAGCATAACAAACAGGCCGGGAGGGTGCAATGCGTGTTGTCTCAGCCGGGCAGCAGCAGGCGCAGCAGGACAAACAGCAGAACGCCCGCAAAGAACACCAGCGACATCCTGATGCCAGGTTCCCGGTTCACCTCGGGCACGAGGTCGGTGGCCGCCACATACAGCGACACACCGGCAGATAGCGGCAGGCCACCGCCCACCCACCCCGGCCCAAGGGCGCTAACAAGCACGCACGCAACAGCGGGGGAAGCATGAGGACCCG
>CAYQYM010000079.1:0-8672 GCA_964421715.1 uncultured Acidipila sp. | reverse complement strand
GGCCGAGCATGCCGATTTTCATGTGAATATCAACAGCGTCGTCGGCGGCGGCATCCGCAACCCGCAAGATGCGCTGACCATCGGTCATCGCGCCATCGAGCTCGGTTTCACGTCCACCATCGGCATCATTCACGATGGCGATGGGCAGCTCAAGCCTCTTGAGAATGAGGAACGGCGCGTCTACTTCGAGATGCGCGGGCTCAGGAAGAAGAATTACTCGCGCTTCAACCAGTTCCAGGTAGCCATCGCCAACGGGCAGCCGAACGACTGGCGCTGCCGCGCCGGAGCCCGCTACCTCTACATCTGCGAAAGCGGCCTGGTGCATTACTGCTCACAGCAGCGGGGCTATCCCGGCGTACCGCTGGCCGACTATACCCACGCAGACCTCAAGCGCGAATTTCTAACGGAGAAATCCTGCGCACCGCACTGCACCGTGAGCTGCGTTCACCAGGTATCCTACATCGACCACTGGCGCGCGCCGCAGAACCGGCAGACCACGCCCGGCGCAGCCGCCGGCCTGGTCAACATCGAACGATAGACAGCCCTTCGTCTGGACCGCCTTCCATCAGGGGAGCCCTGACTGGATTGTCAAACTCGCCTTCAACTACACGGCCCGACTTCTTCTACTTCCATTCCGTTTGCCTGCTGCACGGTCTGAAAGTTCTGCCGGGGGGGGGGGGGTAGAAATCGCTTATGGAACATGGCGCTGAGTCTGTGCGCTGCACGGAATCTGCTGACACAAAGGCAGCGAAAGGGAAACCAGGGCCAGCTTTCGCAGCAGCAGTTACCTTCCATCGGGATTTGTCGTAGTATCCAGCCGGCCTTGCGGAACTGCAATATCGAAGACATACGTGCTAGCGTGGACCGCATGGAATACTTCTCGCTTGCAGGAATGCGAGTGTCGCGCATCGGGCTGGGCACCTGGGCTCTTGGCGGCACGGAATGGGGGGCCGTCCCCGAGGACGAGGCCATCGCTACCTGCCTGGCCATCTTTGATCATGGCATCAACCTGATCGACACGGCACCGATCTACGGTCGGGGACGCGCTGAAGAGATCGTGGGCCGCGCCGTGCGCCAGCATGGCCGCCGCGAGGACTTCTACATCGCCACCAAGGCTGGACTGGACTGGAGCGGAGGTGGAGTGACGGCAAACTCTGACCCCGTAGCGCTACGGCGGGAGCTCGAGGATTCACTGCGGCGGCTCGCGACCGATTACATCGACCTCTACCAGGTACACTGGCCGGACACCACGCTGCCAATTGAGACCGTCGCCGAGGTGCTGCTCGAAATGCAGCACCAGGGCAAGGTGCGTGCGCTCGGGGTGAGCAACTTTTCAGCCGCGCAGATGGACGCCTTCCGCTCGGTCGCGCCGCTCAGCTCCAACCAGCCGCCATACAACATCTTCGAGCGCGAGATCGACGCCGAGACCCTGCCTTACTGCCACCGGCACGGCATCGCCGTGCTGACCTACAGCTCGCTCTGCCGCAGCCTGCTGGCGGGCCGGCTCCGTGCGGACACGCCGATTCCGGAGAATGACATCCGACGCGTGGATCCGAAGTTTCAGCAGCCGCGATTCCGCCAGTACCTGTGCGCGGTGGAGCGGCTGGACGCCCTGGCGCGCGAGCGCTACGGACGCCGCGTGCTGGCGCTTGCCGTGCGCTGGGTGCTCGACCGGCCCGGCGTGAGTGCTGCCCTGTGGGGCGCCAAGCGGCCGGAACAGCTCGCGCCGGTGGATGAGGGCATGGGCTGGAGCCTGGACGCCGACGCCATGCGGGCCATCGATGCAATTGTGCGCGAGGCGGTTACAGATCCGGTCGGACCCGAGTACCTGACTCCCGGCGTGCGCGCCGCCTAAGTGCACACTGCGCCGCGCTGACTTGAAACCGCTTCCAACAAGAAGAGAGGAACATGGACTGCATCTTCTGCAAGATCGCCGGCGGAGACATACCGGCCAAAAAAATTCATGAGGACGAGCACGCGATCGCTTTTCTGGACATTGACCCGAAGGCACCCGTGCACTTTCTCATCATCCCCAAGGCGCATATGGCATCGCTGGCGCACACCGAACCCGGCGATGAGGCCTTGCTGGGCCACCTGCTCGCGCTCGCGCCCAGGCTGGCGCGCGACCAGCGGCTTGAGAACGGCTTCCGCACCGTCATCAACACGGGGCTGGACGGCGGTCAGACCGTTGGCCACCTGCATGTACACGTCTTCGGCGGCAGAGCGATGAGCTGGCCTCCAGGATAACCGCGACGGCAGCAGCTCCAGTGCCTGCCGACAAGCGCCTGACGCACTATCGGATAGGCAAACGGGGGATAGCCTAAGGCCCTCCCCGTTCGTTCACGACAGCTTCGCTGTCTACGCCTGCGGACTCCCGGTATATGAGAGAGAGCACGGAGCGGCTTGCATCGGCAGGGGTCCGGGCACAGGAGGCGCTCGTCTCTAGCTCGCCTGCCATGGACCGCAGCTTTGCCGCGTCCTTGCTTCCGAGGTGCGACCTCTGCGCCTTGCCGATCGCGCGATTGAGTGCCGCGATGCGGGCGGACGGCAGCGCTTGCGCACGCACAAGCTGATCCACGTAAGCCCGCGCGACGACCAACTGGGAGGGCCAATCGATCTTCTGCTGGTTCTGCACATTAAGCTCGCTCACGCGCACCGCGCTGGCCGCATCGATCTCGTTCTGCGTAAGGTATTTGGTTGGCGTGAGCTTGAATACTTCCAGCCCGCGCGCGATCTCTGAACCGTGGACATCAACAGCAAGTTGCCATGGACGGAGACGTCGCCCTGCTCGCCTGGGCAGACGAGCGAGGTCAGCAGCGAGACCTTCGCCGGGTCGGAGATGTCATAGAAGTTTACGCCGTAAAACTTGCCTTGGAATAAGTGGTCGCCCGCGAAGGCAAAATCAGAGTTGGCGAAGGCGAGCTGCGCGAAGACCGGCCGCATCACCTTGGAATCTTCATGCTGCTCGACACGCCGAGCATGGCCAGCGTCTTCTGCACGGCGGGGTCATCCGGATCGGTCGCGGAGAACTGGAAGGCGTTTGGCTTCTTGAGGAAGCTTACGTCCGCCAGCCCCATGGTCCGAAACCCGGGCATAGATTCAGGCCGCAACCCTATCACGAACCTCGCTGCTGCTCAGGCACGGTCATCGCTCCGGTCACCGGTCCGGTCATCGCTCCGGCATGGGAACGACGGCCAGGCTGCGATGGCCGGCGACATCATAAGCACGGACGCCGAACAGGACATTGTCCTTCGAAACGGGCAGCGTTACGGTCATCTCGCCCGGCTTCACCGCCTGGCGGAACTGCCAGTCCGGGGCGGCCATCTCGCGCCACACCACCTCGTACTCCGTGCCTTGCGGCGCGCCCGCTCCCGCCTGCCACTTCAACGTGGAGTTGTTGTCCAGATCGTGGGTCACGACCTTCACTTCCACCGGCGGCGGCGGCGCTGCCGCCAGCGTGGCCAGCGTCGCCGCGTTCAGCCGGGCGACGTTCGCGACATAGTTGAAGTCGACAAACTTCAGCAGGTCGCCGAACTGCACACCCTTCTCGACGCGCACGTCCTGGTGCTGATGGTTGAAGTCCTCGCGCCACTCAGTAAAGCGGACTGCCGCAAAGCCGGCCTGATTGAAAGAGCTGTGATCGCCCCCGCGCAGGAACCGGTCAAGACGGAACTCAAGCACAGGGTGAAATGCGTGCAGGTAGGTGCGGTCCACATCGGCCACAGCGCGCGCCAGCTCGCGCGAGGGTGAGTCGCTGTCATAGCCGAGCAGGTCGAGCGTGCGTGCCTGAGCCGGCGTGGCCGTGGCCGGGATGCCCTCGGAGAAGACGCGGACGACGCTCTTGTCCTGCAGCGTGTCTCCGGGTGTGGTGTTGCCGCCCACGATGTCGTCATTCAGCACGCCATCCAGCTGCCAGCCTTCTGCCTTGGCAAGCTGCGCCAGGTGGCGGCTGCCGTTCAGGCCCTGCTCCTCTCCGGCCACGGCGACGAAGACCAGCGTGGCCGGCAGCTTAAGCCTGGAGAGCACGCGCGCGCACTCCAGGCTCACGGCCACGCCGCTGGCGTCGTCGTTAGCGCCCGGAGCATCATCGCGCGTGTTCAGAGTGTCGGAGTTGCGCGAATCGTAATGACCGGTGACAAGGTAGCGGCGCGCCGCCTGCGCCGGGTCGCTGCCGCGCAGCACGGCATAGACATTGGTGATGACCGTGGGCTGCGGAATGCGGCTCTGCGGCTGCTCGGTAAAGGTGTCGCGCTTCACTTCCAGGCAGTTGCCGCACCCGGCCGAGATCTGCCTGAACTGCGCCTCGATCCAGTCCGCAGCCGCGCTCACACCCTGGCCCGCCGGGAGTCCCTGGGTCACGCTCGAAAGCGTGTTGCGATTGTGGAACCGGACAAGCGCCTCGATCGTAGCCTGAACGCGGGCTGCCGAAACCTGGTCCAGCGCCGCCGCAATCGCCGGGTCGGCCGGTGCCGCGGTAACAGGGGTACCCGTGGCATCCAGATCGCGTGAAGCGCCGTCACAGTGGGCAGACACAGGGGCGAGCAATGCGGCCAGCACCAGTGCGGCGCAGCTGCGGGCGTGGTGTTGCAGGCGCACTCGCCGTATAAGTTTCATCGTCATTCTCCCAGGGTAAGCCAGAGCAGGGAGAATCTTACCGCAGGCTTGAGGGTTGAGCGCCGTTGACCAAACGTTTTTTGACGCAGACCGTAGAGTTTGAGTCCTGTTGAGTTGTGCTCGAGACAGAACTTTTTTATCGTGAACCATAGGCCTGCTGGAGGCGGGAATTATGCCAATTTGTCCTGAATGCGAAAGCGACATGGACTTCGACGTCGAAGAAGTGGACGAAGGCGAAGTCGTCGTCTGCGACGAGTGCGGTTCGGAGTTTGAGGTGGTCACGACGGAGCCTTTTGAGATGGCGAAGGTGGACGAGGACTACGACGATGACGACGAGGATGCGGAAGACGAGGAAGAAGAGTGAGAACTGCAGGCAGGATCGACACGGGCGCAACTGATCCACACATCAGCAGCAGCACAATCTCTTCCACCATGGCCCGCCGGACGGCACCGCGCCGCGCCGCGCTCCTCGCGCTCTGCTTCCTGCTCGTCGCGCTTGTTTCGCTGCCAAGGGCAGCGGTAGCCCAGGGTGCGGCGATGAAGGCCGTGAGCGGCAAGGTACTGGGCAACAGCGGGCCGCTGCAGAGCGCTATCGTCTACCTGCAGGATTCAAAGAGCAATAATATCCGCAGCTTTATTTCAACAGCGGATGGCAGCTACCGCTTCGGCCAGCTCTCGCCCGATGTGGATTACACAATTTGGGCCGAGTTCAAGGGCACCAAGAGCGATACGAAGGCGATCAGCGCTTTCAACTCGAAGAAGAACTTCATCATCGACCTGCACATCAAGCTACAGTAAACACCAACAGAAGAGGGCTGCTCCAGCGTGGACGCAACCCTCTTCGTGAAAACGCGGCTTTTTCGGGCGTTAAACTGCCTGAACGGCCGCGCGCTCATTCGGCTTCACGCGGAAGCGGCGCATCTTGATGGCTAGTGTCTTCTCGATGCGGCGCAGGTCGCCCCGCTCTTCCGGCGAGGCAAATGTAGAAGCCACGCCGCGGTTCTTGTTGCGGCCGGTGCGGCCCACGCGATGTACAAAGTCCTCGGCCACCTTGGGAATGTCAAAGTTGATCACGTGCGCCACATGCGCCACGTCGATACCGCGTGCGGCGACGTCGGTGGCCACCAGCACGCGATGCTGCCCCAGCGAGAAGCTGCGGAGCGCGGCGTTGCGCTGTGACTGCGAACGGTCCCCGTGAATCTGGGTCGCGTTCCAGCCTGAGCGGGAGAGCTTGCGGGCCACGCGGTCTGCGCCGTGCTTGGTGCGGACAAAGACGAGAAAGCTGCCCTTCTCTGTCTGCAGCAGGTGCTCGAGCAACTCCTGCTTCTGGCTAGAGGCCACTTCATAGGTCTGCAGCTCGACGTTCTCAGAGGGCTTGAGCACGGAGCCGATCTCGATGCGAACCGGATCGCGCAGGTAATCGCGGACGACTTCGCGAATCTGCGCGTCGAGCGTCGCCGAGTAGCAGAGCGTCTGCCGGGTTGCCGGCAGCATGGCCGCAATGCGCTTGATGGCTGGCTTAAAGCCCATGTCCAGCATGCGGTCCACCTCGTCCAGCACCAGGATCTCCACCTGGTCCAGGCGGACGAGCCTGCGGCTCAGGTAGTCCTCTAGCCGGCCGGGGGTGGCGACGACGAGGCGGGCACCGTTGCGGATGGCACGCAACTGCGTACTCTCCGTCATGCCGCCGACCACGAGGGCCACAGGCAGCGAGGCAGGGGCGAGCACGCGGCAGGCCTGCTCGACCTGCATGGCCAGCTCGCGGGTGGGCAGCAGCACCAGTGCCGCCGGGCCCTTGCTCCTGGACTTCTCCAGCCGCTCAAGGATGGGAATCAGGAAGCTGAGGGTCTTGCCGGTACCGGTCTGCGCGGTAGCCAGCACGTCGCGGCCTTCCAGGGCCGGGGGAATGGCACCGGACTGTACGGGAGTGGGTTGAACAAAGTTGTTCTGCGCCAGGCGCTTCTGCAGCGCGGGCGAGAGATTGATTTCAGTAAAAAGATTCACCAGTTTCCTTGCGGGGCGCCTCTGGCGGCAGATACACGCCCGCCCCGGGGCTGTGCCGCGCCTATGCGTCGAGGTGCGCGGTCAAACAATGACGTATTTGCAGGGCTGCCCAGTGGGGTCTGCCGCACGAATGCCTCTGCCGAAGAGCACCGGTGCTCTCTCCGGGCCAGTCCACGGTGGACGGGCTACGCTGTAGGGGCTTGGAAACTACGTGCCAGGCGGTCTTGCTTTTAAGGGCGAGAACGGCTCACAACCAAACAACTGAGCGCTGTGAAGAGCATAGCACAACCCCTGGTGCAGAACGGTTAAGCCCGGCCTTCAGCCTGGTTAAAAGGGCAGCGAATGCGCCGCCCCGCCTGTGCGTTTCAAGGCAGAGACACTTCTTTTGTCAGCGGCAGGTTCTGGCTGGAATCTCCTGCCATGAACCGGTAGCTGCCCGGCACTCGCTTCCAGCCCTCGGACGCCTCGTCGTATACCGAGACGTACTGCGGATTTACGGTGATAGTCACCTCGCGGCTCTCGCCCGGGTTCAGCTCCACCCTGGCCCAGCCCACCAGCCGCTTCGGCGGCTCGTCCTTTGCGGGTAGGGCGGCATAGAGCTGAGCCACTTCCGTGCCGCGGCGGCTGCCGGTATTTGTAACCGTCACGGTTGCAATAATCTCGCTGCCCGGCGTCACCTTCAGGTCAGAGAGCTTGAAGGTGGTGTAGGAGAGTCCATAGCCAAAGGGAAAGAGCACCGGCTTGTGCTCAGCGTCATACCACTTGTAGCCGACCTTGAGGCCCTCATCGTAGGTCACGCTGAAGGTGGGTTTTGCCTCGCCCGAGCGCATGACCGCCTCGCGGCCCTGCGCGCCCGGTGGCGGAGTCACCAGGTCCGGATGCGGCAGGTCGGCCTCGCTCCGCGGAAAGGTCATGGGCAGCTTCCCGCCGGGATTCACCTCGCCGAAGAGCACGTTTGCCACCGCGTCTGAGCCCTTTGAGCCGGCATACCATGCCTCGACGATGCCCGCCACCTTGTCTTTCCAGGGCATGGTGACGGCGGTGCCCGTCTCCAGCACAACCACGGTATGCGGATTCGCCGCTGCCACGGCGGTGATCAGTGCGTCCTGATCGTCGGGCAGCGACAGGTTTGGCAGATCCATGCCCTCGCTCTCCCACTGGTAGGCAAAGACCAGTGCCACGTCCGAGGACCTGGCCAGCGCCGCCGCCTTTGCCGGGTCAGATCCGGAATCAAAGATCACCTTCGCGCCAGCAGCCTTGGCTGCAACTGACTTCAGCGGCGAGGTCGGGAACCAGACGTGCTCCTGCCAGCGCGCTGCCGGCTGACCCGGCGGATCCACTTGTGCCGAGCCGCCGCCGGAGATCATGCCCATATCGGCGTGGCTGCCGATGATGGCGATCGAGCGCACCTTGTCCGCGCGGAGCGGCAGCACGCCGCCCTTGTTCTGGAGCAGGACGATGCTCTGCTCCTCGATGTGGCGGGCCGTCTCAAAGCCGCCCTCGACATCGACGACGGACTTCTGCACCGGACGATCGACGATGCCGCTGGCAAACTCCGTGCGCAGGATGCGGCGCACGTGATCGTCCAGCTCAGCCATGGAAACCTGGCCCTGCTCGACGGCCTGCTTCAGCTTGCCACCGTAGAACTCGTCCAGAGGCTCCTCGTTATCGAGCCCGGCGGCGGAGGCCTTGACGGTGCTGTGTGTGCCACCCCAATCAGAGAGCACAAAGCCGGGAAACTTCCATTCCCGCTTGAGCACGTCCGTAAGCAGGTACTTGTTCTCGCAGGAGAAGTCGCCATTCACGGCGTTGTAGGCGCACATCACCGCTCCCGGATGGCCGTTGCGGATGCCGATCTCGAAGGCAAGCAGGTCGGTTTCACGCATGGCGCGCCGGCTGATAATAGCGTTCACCTCGTTGCGCCCGCTCTCCTGGTCGTTCACCGCATAGTGCTTGATGTCCCCGATGACGTTCTGCTTCTGCTCGCAGTAGATGCGGCTGCCGACCAGCGTTCCGGCCAGCACCGGATCCTCGCCCATGTACTCGAAGGTGCG
>CAYQYM010000078.1:0-8722 GCA_964421715.1 uncultured Acidipila sp. | reverse complement strand
TTGCGCCCCCCCGCCTCCTTGGGGGGACACTACACCGCGCCCGTGGGATCGTTCATGCCTCCGTCGGTCGCTGCCAGGTTTACGCCGTGGCCGCGGCCGCGTTCCACCATGCCGGTCACCCCCGCGCGCGTCACATAAAGCAGCCCCTTTACCGTGGTATCGATCATCTCTTCCCAGTCCGCGCGGTGTCCTTCGTAGAGCTTGTCCAGCCCACGGCTCAGCCCCGCAGTATTCACCAGCACGTCTATCGCGCGCCATTCCTCCGGGAGTTGCTCGATCGTGCGCTCCACCTGGCCTGCATCACGCACATCGAGGCTCAAGGTGCGCACAGCAGCGGCCCCGGCGGCCTCAAGCGCCGGCGCTGCCTGCTGCAGCAGCTCTACGCGACGCGCCGCCAACAGTAGCCGGGCTCCCTCGGCGGCGAATGCTTTGGCGCACGCTTTGCCGATTCCGGCGCTCGCACCTGTGATCAAGACAATGCGTCCCTTGAGCGAAAGTGTCATGCCTGCTCCCATGTCGTTGTATTTGTAACAGTAAACCTGCTATTTGTCGGGCGCCTGCGCCGTCTTCTGGCGTACTGCTCGCGATGTACTCTTCGCAAATTCATAATAGCCAGCCGCCCAGTCGCGGCCGCCCAGGCCTGCTGCAGCGGCGCGCTGCAATTGCTGCTGGAACTCATCGGCGAGCGGCGTGCGCACGCCTGCGGCTTCAGCCGCCTCACGGAAGAGCCGCGTGTCTTTCTGTCCCAGTGCAATCGTGGCGCCGGGCTTCTCCGGCGGCGCAAGCATCACCCTGCCGTAAGCCTCGTAAAACGGCGAGCGGAAGAGCGCATGGTTGACTGCCTCCATGTAAACGGCCGGTTCGATTCGGTTGGCATCGGCGTAGATGAGTCCCTCACTCAACGCAGCAATCATTGCCGTGATGAGGAAATTTCCGCCCAGCTTCAGGGCATGCGCCGAGGCAGCCTCTTCCCCCACTACCGTGATGCCGCGGCTGAAGCTCTCCAGCATTGGACGAATGCGATCTATCTGCTCCCCTGCGCCGGCCACCGTCGTCCACAGCTTGCCATCTTCCGCCACGCTGGGGCGGCCAAATACAGGTGCAGCTACGTAGTACTGCCCCCGCTGCGCATGTTCAAAGGCCAGCCGCCCTGAGAGCGCAACGCTGATAGTGCTGAGCACAACATGCACTGCCCCCCTGGGCAGTATGTCCAGCACGCCCGCCTCAATCACGCCTGCCTCGATGGCCGAGTCGTCCATCAGCATGGTGAAGAGGACCTCGCTCCCTGTGGCAGCCTCCGCCGGTGTGGCGGCCACACGAGCGCCCTGCTGGCGCAGCCGCTCAGCGCGTTCCGCAGTGCGGTTCCACACCGCCAGCGAGCCTGCTTCTGCCGCCAGCTTCTGCAAAATGTGCCCTGCAATGGCCGAGCCCATCTGGCCAAGCCCAAGGAAGCCTGCCTGCATCGAATCACCTCACCGGTCGTTCTTCACTATTCGATGCTGACCGCATCTGCCGGCTGCGGCTCTTCAACGGCATGCACTGCGTGCAGTGGAAAGAAAAGCATGAACACTGTGCCCGTGGGCTTGCCACAGTGGCGGCTGCGGATACGCACCGGCGCATCATGCTTGCGCAGGATCTCGGCGCTTACCCATAGGCCCAGGCCGGTGCCGGTCGCATCCTTCGTGGTGAAGAAGGGCTCAAAGATGCGCTGGCGCACCTCTTCATTCATACCGCACCCCGTGTCGGCTACGGTCACGCGGATGCCTTCGAGCGGTGGATTGCTCCAAAGACGCGAAGGACGCACGTCCAGCAGCAGCCGGCCGCCGCCCGGCATCATCGCGTCGAGTGAGTTGCCGATCAGGTTGGCAAAGACCTGCCGCAGTTCACCGGCAAAACAAAATAGATCCGAATTGCCAAGATAGCGCCTTCGCACCTCGACGTGCAGCGTGTTCACGCGGCCCTGGTGCAGCGCCAGTACTGAGTCGATCAGCTCGGCGATGTTGGCGGTAACCGGCAGCGTGGACTGGCGGTAGAAGCGCAGCGTCTGCTGCGTGATCTCTGACACGCGCGCCACCTCGTGCTGCGCCAGCTCAGCGTAGCTAGCGGCCTCTGGCGCAAGGCTGCAATGGTGCCGCAGCAGGTAGAGCAGATTGGTGACTGCTTCGAGCGGATTGTTGATCTCGTGCGCGATGGAGGCGGCAAGCCTGCCTGCCGCGGCCAGCTTCTCCGTCTTGCGCAGCGCGTCCTCCGCGCGCTTGCGCTCGGTCGTGTCCACGATGATGGCACCCACCCAGCGCGCGGTGGCACTGCCGCTGCCCTTCACAGGGTAGATATTCACCAGCCAGGTCTGCGCCCGCTCCAGGGCTCCTGCGGAGTCGCCCGCAACCTCGAGATCGCGAACCGGTACTCCGGTCTCGAAGACGCCTTCAATGGCGGGCTCCAGCCGCAGCACCACCGTAGGTGAGAAGACCTCGCCTATCGGACGGCCGAGATGCCGGTTGATTGAAAGATGATTCATCTCCGCCATGAATTGGTTTACGCGCACCAAGCGCATCTTGCGGTCGAAGAACGCGAAGCCGATCGGAGCGTTCGCGAGCATCGAGTCAAGAATCGCGAGCGTGTCATTCAACCCGGCGCGCTGCTCCTCAAGCGAGGCTACCATCCGGTTGAAGGCCATCGTGAGGTCACCAATCTCGTTGCTTGACTGGACAGGCAGTGGATAGCCGCGCATGTTTTCAGGCTCGCGGACGATCTGCCGCGTGGCCCGCGCGAGCCGGTCGAGCGGACGTGCGATGCTGCGCGCGATCAGCGTTGCCAGCAGCGTGCACGCAAGAATCGCGCCCAGCCCACACAGCAGGGAAATGCGCAGCAGTGCTGCCATCTGCAGGTGGTCGGCAGTCTCGTCCGGATAGATCCACACCAGCGCCTGCAACCGGCCGCCGGCGCGCACCGGCGCTACTACCTCGTGTACATCATTCTCTGGCGTAAAGACGGAGGCGCCGGGCAGGTCGTGCAGGAAGGTTCGCTCTCGCGGGTTGAGGTTCAGTGCGCCAACGCGCGCAGGGTCACTGCTGACCAGCGTTCTCCCCTGCAGGTCAGTGATGAGCACGCTGCGGACACTGGGAATATGTGCGACGGCCATGGTGACGGCCCGCAGCGAGGACTGGCTGCCGTCTTCCATGGCGGCCTGCACCTGCGCGGCAAGCTCGCTGGCCTGGTACTCGAGCCTGCGGTTTACGCGTGACTGCAGCTCGAGGGACTGCTCGCGCCAGAGCAGGCCCGCAAAAATCGCCAGCACCGCCAGCTCAAAGAGTACGAGACCGGCAACGAGTTGTCCGCGAATCGTTCGTGGCTTTAGGGAAGCCATGGCTGGTCAGCTACGCTCGCTTGAGTTGCTGATTCCGAAGTATACAGTCCGGAAATTACCGGACAAGCACTTCTTTGGACGCCAGCTTTGTCTTTAGGTCGTCTGCGATTTGGCGGCCGTGAAACCGCCCATTTTCGATGAATATTTCATTCGTCCGGTCGCCGGCAAGGATCACTCCGGCTAGGTATATCCCGGGCACGTTGCTCTCCAGGCTCGCCGGATCGCAGGCCGGGCAGCGGTCTTCTCCCTCGATGCGCACGCCGGCTTTTTCAAGAAAGGTGAAGTCGGGGTGGTATCCCGTGAGCGCAAAGACAAAGTCGTTTTGCAATGTGATCTCGCCTGCGGGCGTGGCCAGGGTGACGGTATCTTCGCCGATCCGCGTAACGGTGGAGTCAAACCAGGCGGCTACTTCCCCATTGCGAATGCGGTTCTCGATGTCGGGCTTGATCCAGTATTTCACATGCTGGTGCATGCCTGGCCCGCGATGCACCAGCGTCACGCGCGCGCCGTGACGCCATAGCTCCAGTGCTGCAATGGCCGCGGAGTTCTTACCGCCGATCACCAGCACATCCGTACCATAGTAAGGGTGCGGATCGTCGTAATAGTGCATCACCTTGCCAAGTTCTTCGCCCGGAATGCCGAGGTAGTTCGGCAGATCGTAGTAGCCGGTCGCGATTACGATCTTGCGCGTGCGATGCGCAATCCTGCGTCCGAACCGGTCCTGTGTCTCGACGGTGAAATTTCCGTCCTCTCCGCCGATCGCCTCCACGCGCTCATACTGCCGCACATCGAGTCGATAGTGCTCCGCTACCTTGCGGTAGTACTCGAGCGCTTCGTTGCGCGTCGGCTTCTGGTTTGCGCTGGGAAAAGGCATATCGCCGATTTCGAGCAGCTCCGGCGTGGTGAAGAAGGTCATGTGCGAGGGGTAATGAAAGATGGAGTTGCACAGGCAGCCCTTATCTACCAGCACCGGGCGCAGCCCCGCACGCCTGGCCTCAATGGCACACGCCAGGCCCGTGGGGCCGGCTCCTACAATCAGCACATCGAACACTTCCGCAGCAACAGCCATATATTTAGCTTAGATGAACGTACGCTGCGGCGGCATTCCTGAGTTTCACGTTTGAGCCCCGCCAGCCTGCAGAACTCGGCTACGGCAGTTTCGAAAGGTGAGACAGGGCCGCCGGCCTCATGAAAGAAGGATCGCGTGTGCTCACTGCACACCCGGGCGCGACCATTTATTCTGGCAGGTTGCAATTACAAGAATCAGGAGTCAGACGTCGATGTCCGAGGTCCGCAAGGAAAAAGATTCGCTTGGCTTTGTTGAAGTGCCGTCCCGCGCCTACTATGGCGCGCAGACCGCTCGTGCCGTCGAGAACTATCCCATCTCCGGCATGCGCGCCCATCCGCAGCTCATTCGCGCCATCGGACTGGTCAAGCAGGCTGCCGCCGAGGCCAATCGGGACCTTGGTCTTGTGGAGGCGGAGCGCGCAGATGCCATCATGGCCGCCGCCAGGGAGGTGTCCGAGGGCCGCTGGAATAACGAGTTTGTCGTGGATGTCTTCCAGGCCGGCGCCGGAGTCAGCTTCCACATGAACTCGAACGAGGTCATCGCCAACCGCGCAAACGAGATTCTCGGCGGAGCCCTGGGCGAGTATGCAAGGGTTCACCCCAATGATCACGTGAACTATGGGCAGTCCACTAACGATGTCTTTCCTACGTCGATGCGCGTGGCCACGCTGCTGAACCTGGAGACGCTCTACCCGGTGCTCGACGCGCTGTCTGCGACCTTTGCCGCGAAGGCAAAGGAGTTTGACAATGTGATGAAGTCGGGCCGGACACACATGCAGGACGCCGTGCCCATCCGCCTCGGCCAGGAGTTCGCCGCCTACGGACTTGCCATTGCCAAGAGCCGCAGGTTTCTTGAACTCGCCGCCGAGTCGCTGCGTGAGCTCGGCCTCGGTGGCAGCGCCGTGGGCACCGGCATCAACACCCACCCCGACTACCGCGTCCGCGCCGTCGCCAACCTGGCGCGCCTCAGCGGACAACGCCTCGTGCCCGCGGACGACATGCGCTGGGCCATGCAATCGAACGCCTGCATGGCAGACGTGAGCGCGGCCTTGCGCGGCATCGCTCTTGAGGTCATCCGCATCTCGAATGACATTCGCCTGCTCTCCTCCGGACCCAACACCGGCTTTGCGGAGATCTATCTGCCAAGCCTGCAGCCCGGCTCCTCCATCATGCCCGGCAAGATCAACCCCGTTATGCCGGAGCTGGCGGCCATGGTCGCCTTCCAGGTAGTCGGCAACGACACGGCTGTGGCGATGGCGGTGCAAGGCGGGCAGCTCGAACTGAACGTCATGATGCCCACCATGGCCTACTCAGTGCTCCAGAGCACGACCATCCTCGCCAACATGCTGCGCGTCTTCAACGACCGATGCGTTACAGGCATCACGGCCAATCCTGAGCGCTGCAACTTTTATGCGCAGAGCACGGTTTCACTGGCCACGGCGCTGAATCCTTACATCGGCTATGCGAAGGCGGCAGAGATCGTGAAAGAGTCGGTCGCGACCGGAGCCTCTATCATCGCCATCGCGCGCTCAAAGAACCTGCTCAGCGAGCAAGAGATCGCGGAGATCCTGGACCCGGTGCGCATGACCGAGCCGCAGTATCCGCTCGACTCGACAAAGGAGCGCGACCAGCGCTCCAGGTAAGGCTGCCTCGCTACGGATGCAGAACAGAAAGACCCCGGCGCTGCCGGGGTCTTCCGCGGGCTGATGACCTCTGGCGGCCTAAAAGACGCGGTAGGTCACACCAAAGCTGAAGCCGTTCGGCGTAAGGCCGTTCTGTAACCCTACGGGAATATTCGGCGCACTTGGCAGCACCTCGTATTCATAGTCGGCGCGTGCGCTCCACTTGCGGCTGAATTTGTACTGGACGGCGCCGCCCGGAGCAAAGGCGAAGTAGGAACCATCGCCGATGTCTTTGGGAAATTCAATCCAGACACCACCCACCAACCCCTTCGCGTAAAACGAAAAATCGCGGTACCGGAATGCACGGTAGCGCAGCCCCGCAAGGTAGGAGTTCTGCGTCTCATTCTGATTCTGGTCGGCAAAGTGGCCCAGGAAGCGAGCCACGGCCTCGAGATCCAACTTTGTCGTCAGGCCGTAGTCGCCGACGATGCCAGCGCCCGTCAGGCGGCTGCTGCCGTAATCCGGCTTGAAGGTGGAGTACTCTCCGCTGACGGATAAGTGGTGCTTGAATCCGCCCCTTGCCGATGGGGAGGACTGCCCGTAGGCGGCAACTGCGCCCACGGAAACCGTCGCCAAGATCAATGCTCTAATGATTACTTTTCCGAACACTTACTGTCTCCCTTTTAGCGTGCGCAGGGACGAAGAACGAAAGTAGAACAAAATACGAACCCGTGGCACCCGGCTAAACTAGCCCGTTGCCGCGGGCCCATTGTTTCGGGCCCGCAGCAACGCTGACTTTTACTGAGGCTGCTGATTTTGCGCAGGCGCGGGTGCCTGGTTGGCCGGGGTGGAAGGGTTCTGGGCGGTCCCGAGCTGGTCTGATGGTGGCGCCTGGTTGGCCGCCGGCTGCTGGGCGCTGGCGGTTGGCGAAGCTCCGGAAGTCGCGGTACCCGCCGCGGCCTGCGCAGGCGCAGCCTGGGCGGGGGGTTGATACCGCTGCAGGCGGAAGTAAATCGGAGTGAGCTCAAGCGGCATCTTGTCCGCAGGGTTCAGGATACGAACCGGGCGGAAGTTGAGCTGCGCCACCTTGTCACTCCAGGGATCGTCCTTAAGGTGGCTGCCCAGAGGCAGAGCGGCAATCTGATCAAGGTTAGCCATGTTCAGCTTGGGCGCGTTCTTGCCGATATCCCCCAGCCACGGGGTGCCGTCTTCCTTGAGCAGCGAGTCGCCAAGACGAGGTGTCAGCAGAGCCGTGAGGCTCTTCTGGCGATCCTTGACCTGCTGGAAGAAGAGGCCGACGCTGGCACCCTTGTCCTTATAAACCGACGCGTTGAAGAGCTCGACGGCGCGCTTTGCGGCCGCGGTGTCATCGGTGGCTGTATGGTTCATGTTGATGCGCTCCAGCGTCGCCGAATCGGGAAAGAGCAGGCGGTCGTTGAAGGCGTAGCGCGTGTCAATGTGATGACCCAGCGCGATGTGCGCGAGCTGGAAGCTCAGCACCGCCGCGAGGTCTTCCTCGTAGGGGAGCACGTCTACCAGCCCCTTGCTGATAAGGATGGTGTTGCCGACGGCCAGCGTCTCCAGCGGAGAGGTCAGCATCACCCGGCAGTGGATATCGCCGGGAAGCTGGAGGTTGCTGCCGATGATAACGTTGTCGACCACCTGCTCGAGAATCTTGTCGAAGTCGCTGGGAGCGGCCAGCAGGCCGGCCTGCGTCAGCCGGTCCAGCACGTTCTGCTCGGCCTGCGTGATCCATTCGCGCTGCGCCTGCAGCGGGCTTACATCCTGCGAGGTATCGCTCTGGTCCTGGGCGTTCTCGATCACCATCGACTCGTTGTCGCTCTCACGCGTGGGCAGCTTGAGCGAGTAGCCCCAGAAGTGAGTCTGCGCGCGGAAGCCGAGGTTTTTCTCAGACTCGGTGCGCTGCGTCTCTTCGACATAGATCGCGGTAGGCAGCCAGGTATCGGGCTGGACATTCTGGCGCCAGCTGTCGAAGTGGAAGTAGTGCGTTGACTCGTCGTTGGCGTTGCTGGTGTAGGTACCATTGAACCGGACGATGTTGCCGTCCTGGTCCTCGACCCAGATGCGGCCGAAGAAACGCCCGGCGCCCATCTTGTCCTTTGGGCGGACATCAAAGACGCTGGTGCGGACGGCACCCAGGAAGTCGCGGCGGACAAAGGAAAAATCGTAATGCTGCTGATCAAAGCTGGAAGGGTCGACGAACATCATGTCCATGAACCCGGTTGAGGAGTACTGCAGGTTCATCCGCAGCATCTTCGACAGTCCGGTGACGTACTTCATCGAGCCCTTCAGGAACCCGCGCGAGGTGGTGCGCTGCTCATAGCCCTCGTTGGTGAACGTCTTGCCGAAGTCCACGCGGCCCAGCATGTATTCATCCGAGACCGGGATGGCGTAAAGCTTCGGGTCGGGCCGCATGTTCTGGATGTAGGTCTGCACGACCGGCGTGTTTTTCTGGATCGCCTTGACGGTGACCTTTTCCCGCGCGATTGCCTTCTGGATCAGCGCGGTCTGCTCCGCGGTGAGCGGGACGCGGGGCGGAACCTTTTTAGACGACTTGGCCTGGACGGCGGGTGTTAACGCGAAAGACAGGGCACGCCCCGTCCACCACAACTTACGCAAGAAACTACACAGTCACCCGACATCA
>CAYQYM010000077.1:0-8846 GCA_964421715.1 uncultured Acidipila sp. | reverse complement strand
GCGCAGTCTGGTAGCGCATCTGCTTTGGGAGCAGAGGGTCGGGGGTTCGAATCCCTCCGCCCCGACCAAAGAAGCTGTCGGCTCTCACCTGCTCGGCCCGAATCCGGCGCACGGCGACGATTGAGCTCGCCGAAGCCTCATCGCCTACCGCTTTCTCTCCCAGAAGTCTTCGTGCCGGTCATCGCGGTAAAACACACCGCGTACCCCGCCATTCGGCTCGCGGTCGAAGGTCAGGCGGGGAGTTCCACCGGTAGCGTAGAAGAAGGTGGTTTCGTTCTCCGGCAGCAGCTCACGGATGGTGCCCACGCGGTCGCGCGAGTAGAGCGAATCGCCTTGGCGATAGATGCTGATCTGGAGCACGCCGAGGTCGATATAGTCTCCCACGTACGCGTCGTAAACCGCCGTGTTGACATGTGCCGGTGGCGGATGAATCGGCACGGCGACGCGCTCGGCGAAGGGCGGGAGTGTGTCCACCTGGCGCAGCGTATGCGCCAGCAGCCAGCGCGGCAGCTCCGGCTCCGCATACGCCTTGTCCCACGCGTTGTGGCGCCAGCCCGCGTACTCCCAGTACCGCACATTGCCGCCTGCCTCGCGAACCGCATCGTAGAGCAGGCGCGCCTGCTTTACGCTCACCACGTTGTCCTCAGCGCCATGAAAGATCCACAGCGGCAGGCGCCCGACTGAGCGCGCATACTCGGCCGGAAGCTGCGTCTCTTTCCAGCGCTCCGGCGCGTAAGACCAGAAGACGCCTCCGCAGACCGGCACCGCCGCGGCGAAGAGGTGCGGATGCAGCCGCGCCAGCTCCCAGACGCCATAGCCACCCAGCGACATGCCTGTGAGGTAGATGCGCTGCGTGTCGCCGTGAAACTCCTTCACCTCGGCAGCCAGGGCA
The DNA here is from genome assembly GCA_964421715.1 of uncultured Acidipila sp. GTDB lineage: Bacteria > Acidobacteriota > Terriglobia > Terriglobales > Acidobacteriaceae > CAYQYM01. The sequence continues at coordinate 7,954 of CAYQYM010000077.1, read as the reverse complement.
TCCAGGGCCATCTGCATCATGTCAGCATCGGTCCACGTGTGATGATTGAAGGGCACCTGTGGCATGACTACCACGAACGGCCACCGCTCCGGGTGCAGCCGTATGGCCGCGGGCAGGCCGATCTGCGTCTCGTCCATGCCCTCGGAGCCGCGCTCGCCCGATCCATGCAGAAACAGGATCACGGGCCAGCTCTGCTTCGGGCTCCACTGCTCCGGCAGGTAGACCTGGTAGCGGTGCAGAGTCCCGTTCACCACGATCATGCGGTTTAGAAATCCGGTTTCCTGGCGGTGTGAGCCGCACCAGGCGAAGAGCGGGCTCGCCAGCAGCAGGAGTACCGTTACAAACTGTCGAACGCGCATATCGGGAAGCATAACGCAAGGTCCAGTCCCGGAGACCTGCGCTACACGGGGGACGCGGGCCGCAACAGAACCTGCTTACGCAACTCGCCGATGGCTCTTTGCTGCGGCAAGCGGCCTCGCGCCTCACTGAGCCTTTGCGCGCGGCTGCGGCAGGTAGAGAGCAGCAGCGAGGCGCCAGGCTCGCGCCTCTCCTGCTGATATCCCGGCGAAGCTTCAGGCGGCAAGCTTGGCGTCAAGGGTGATCTCGGTATTGCCCTGGAAGAGCCGGGAGATGGGACAGCCCTTCTTCGCGTTCTGGGCGACGTTGTCAAAGGCTTCCTGGCTTGCTCCCGGCACCCTGGCCTGCGTGGTCAAGTGTATGGCGGTGATGGTGAATCCGGCGTCGGTCTTCTCAAACTTTACCGCCGCCGTGGTCTCAAGCGACTCCGGCGTGAGGTTCGCCTGCGAGAGCTGCGCGCTCAGCGCCATCGTGAAGCAGCCCGCATGCGCCGCTGCTATCAGCTCTTCGGGGTTGGTGCCCACGCCGTTTTCAAAGCGTGTGCCAAAGGAATACTGCGTCTCCTTCAGAGTGCCGCTTTGTGTCGAGATACGGCCCTTGCCTTCCTTGAGGGTGCCGTTCCACACTGCGCTCGCTGTGCGTTCCATGTGTACTCCTTGTTCTCGTATCAGGATGAGTGCGTCTAACACCGCAGCATAACCAAGTCATGCGCCTGCGGTCGAATCCGGGAGCTCGTGCCGCGTCCGCGCCTCGTGGATGGCAAGCAGCTGCTCCAGCAACGGCCGCAGCAGCTTGAGAGGAAGCGCATTGGCCCCGTCGGACTTCGCCTCGGCAGGATTATCATGCACTTCGAGAAACAATCCATCCACGCCGGCAGCCACCGCGGCCCGCACCAGCAGCGGAATAAACTCCGGTTGGCCGCCGGAAACGCCGTTCGCAGAAGATGGCGTCTGCACGGAGTGTGTGCCATCAAACACTACCGGCGCTAGGCGGCGCAGGATGGCCAGCGACCGCATATCCACCACCAGGTTGTTGTAGCCGAAGCTGGCGCCGCGCTCGGTGAGCAGGATCTTCTCGTTGCCCGTGGTGCGCACCTTTTCCACCGTGTGCTGCATATCCCACGGGGCTACGAACTGGCCTTTTTTAACATTCACCACGCGGCCCGTGTTTCCCGCTGCAAGCAGCAGGTCCGTCTGGCGGCACAGGAAGGCGGGAATCTGCAGCACATCCGCGGCTTCGGCGGCCGCGGCACACTGCTCCGGTTCATGCACGTCCGTCAGTACGGGCATGCCTGTTGCCTCGCGCAGCCGGCCCAGGATGGCCGTGCCCTCCTTGAGCCCGGGGCCGCGGAAGCTGGTCACCGAGGTGCGGTTGGCCTTGTCGTAAGAGGCCTTAAAGACGCAGGGCACACCGAGGTCGCGAGTCACGCGCTGGATGGCCTCGGCCATGGTACGCACGTGGTGTTCGCTCTCGATGACGCAGGGGCCCGCGATCAGGAACAGCCGGCCTGCGCCGACGGTGAAGTCTGCGAGGGAGAAGGGTTCGATCACGGCCGCTCGTTCCGCCTATTCGTTGTAATGCAGAAGGCTGAATACATCGAAGTCGCGGAATTTTTCGCGGCCCCGCAGGAAGTCCAGCTCGACCACGAAGGCGAGTCCTGCAATCTGTCCACCGAGCTGCTGCACAAGCTGCACCGTCGCCTGCATGGTGCCGCCGGTGGCGAGCAGGTCGTCGACCAGGACCACGCGCTGGCCGGGCTCGATCGCGTCCATGTGAATCTCGAGCGTGTCACTGCCGTACTCGAGATCGTAGGTCACGCGCGCGACCTCGGCCGGCAGCTTGCGCGGCTTGCGCACGGGAACAAACCCGGCGTTGAGCCGGTACGCCAGCGCCGGACCGAAGATGAATCCGCGGGCCTCGATGCCGAGCACCAGGTCGATGTCCTTGCCGATGTAATGCGCGGCCAGGGCGTCGATCAGCGTGGCAAAGCCGGGCTGGTCCTTGAGCAGCGTGGTGATGTCGTAAAACAGGATGCCCGGTTTGGGAAAGTCCGGCACGGTGCGGACGAGAGCCTTCAGCGGCTCGCAATCGATCGGTTGATTTGCCATCAGCGAACTACCACGCCCCTTCAATTTGGAATTCCGTCAGCCTGTCGCCCTCTTCCGGCCTCAGCGCGTTTTCAAGGATGCGGTCCACGCGGCTGCCGCGCGAGCCGCGTTCGAGCGCCGCGCGCAGCTCGGCAAGCTGGTCGCCGTCCCCGGCCGCAACCACCTCCACGTGACCGTCTTCGGTATTGCGAACCCAGCCACGCAGGCCAAGCGCGCCGGCTTCGCGGTTCACAAACCAGCGAAAGCCCACGCCCTGCACGCGGCCCTGCACGAGATAGTGGCGGACAATCATCTGCTTCGTTGCCAGTGTTGCAGATGGCGCAGGCTCAGGCAAGCGGAGCGGCGCCCAGCTGAGAGAGCGCAAGCGTGAGCGTGCGGACGGTGTTCACGTCCGGCGTGCCACTGTATGACCTGACCGTGGCGAGCGCACGCCGGAGGGCCGGCTCGATTCTCTGCCGGCTCCCCGAGCCTTGTGCGCGAACAAGCGCCAGCAGCGCGACTGCGGCGTTCACGTGATTCGCGCTCTCCCGCCGCCGAGACCATCGCATCCGCCAGCCTCCGCAGCGGCCTGCGCAGCCACAGCACCAGGCCCAGCACGAGCAGCGGCCCGGCTAACCGCGAAACCAGCTCGAGTGCGGTGCAGGGAGAACGCATCCATTCAGGCTCCGATTGCGTCGCGAATGGCGGCTGCGATGCGGTCGGCGTGATGACGCATTTGCTGCTCGCTTTCGGCCTCGATCATTACGCGGGCCAGCGCCTCGGTGCCTGAGTAGCGCACGACGACGCGCCCGTTGCCGGCCAGATCTCGCTGCGCCTGTTCGATCGTCTCTGCAACGTTGGCGATCTCACCCAGGGCCTTCTTCTCGCGCACCCGCACATTCACGATCACCTGCGGAAAGACCTTCAGGTCGGCCACCAGCTCATGCAGCGGACGTCCTGAGCGCCTCACGGCCTCAAAGACGACCAGGGCCGTCAGCAAGCCGTCACCGGTCGTGGCCAGGCGGGGGAAGAGAATGTGCCCGGACTGCTCGCCGCCAAGCGCTGCACCGCGCAGCCGCATCTGCTCCAGGACATACTTGTCGCCCACCGGTGCGCGCAGCATCTCGATGCCGTCACGGCGCAGCGCTGCCTCCAGACCCATGTTGGACATCGTGGTAGCCACTACCACGTTACCCGCGAGCAGGCCGCGGGCCTTCAGGTCGCGCGCCGCCAGCAGCAGCACCGCATCGCCGTTCACGACACAGCCGTGCGCATCGGCAAAGAGGGCGCGATCGGCGTCTCCGTCAAAGGTCGCCGCGATGTCCGCGCCGCGCTTTTTCGCCTCTGCGGCCACGACCTCCGGATGTAGCGCCCCGCAGTTCGTGTTGATGTTCCTGCCGTCCGGCGCGGCATGCGTTATCTCTACCGTGCCGCCCAACGCCGCAATCAGCCCCGGTGCGATGGTGGAGGCCGCGCCGTTGGCACAATCCAGCACTACGCGCATGCCCTTGAGTGAGAGCCCCGGAACCGCGGCGCGCAGGAACTCTTCGTACTCGACCCGGTAATGTGCCGCCGCTGGAGGTGCTTCGGTGGCATCCTGCTGCGGCACCGCGACAGTTTCTATGCGCCGGAAGATCTCCTCCTCGATGCGCAGCTCCGTCGCGTCCGGCAGCTTGTAGCCGTCGCCGCCGAAGACCTTGATGCCATTGTCCTGCCACGGATTGTGCGAGGCCGAGATGACGGCTCCGGCCGCGAAGCCATGCCTGCGGGCAAGGTAGGCGACCCCCGGCGTGGTGATGACGCCCGCACTCTCCACCACGGCTCCGCCCTCGCGCAGGCCTGCCGTCAGCACCGCAGCAATCCATGTGCTGGACTCCCGCGTATCCATACCGAGGAGCACGCGCGGGCCGCCGCCAAGCTGGTGCGCGAGCGCCAGCCCAACGGCGTAGATTGTCCTGGGGTCAAGGGGTGCTTCGCCGGCCACGGCGCGGATGCCGTCGGTCCCGAAGAGTTTTCTCATGTCTGCTGGTTGCCGTCCTCGTTGGATTCTGTGACCCTCGCCTTGAGGCTGCCCTCGGCCAGCCGCGCCGTGATGCTGTCCCCCGGGCGTGCAGCCGTCGGATTGCGCAGCACCCGTCCCTGCTGGTCAAACACTACGGCATAGCCGCGGCCTAAAACGGCCAACGGAGAGAGCGCCGCAAGCTGCCGTGATGCGGAGCGGAGCCGGTGCCGGTCGGCTTCCAGGATCCCACCCAGGCCGCGCCTTAACCGCTGGTCAAGGTGGCCGAGGCGCTCGCGGGAGAGCCCCAGGCGATGCAGGGTGTCCTGCCGGGCCAGCCGCGCCCCAAGCTGCTGCGCCCGAAACGTCCTGCGCGCCGCAAGCGCTCTCCAGGCGGCATCCATGCGGAAGCGCATCTCATCCACGCGCTGCTGCCGGCGGTTCAGGCCGTCGCGCATCCGCGCCAGAGCGGCATCCGCGTGCAGGCGCGTGTAGCGCTCGCGGGCCTGCATCAGCCGGTAGCGGCAGCCGCGCTCCAGCCGCTGCCGCAGCTGCGCCACGTGCTCCCCGATGCGATCCTGGGCAGCGGTGATGATCTCGGCCGCCGCGGAGGGAGTGGGCGCACGCAGGTCAGCGGCAAAGTCCGATATCGTGAAGTCGGTGTCATGGCCGATGGCGGAGACGACCGGCAGTTCAGAGGCGGCAATCGCGCGTGCCAGGGACTCGCTATTATAAGGCGCGAGATCTTCCAGCGATCCGCCGCCGCGCGCCAGCACAATCACGTCTACCGTCTTCGCCTGGTTGAAGTAGCGGATGCCTGCCGCAGCCTCAGCCGCCGCTGTCTCGCCCTGCACCACGGCCGGGTAAAGCAGCACGTCCAGCGCGGCGTGACGGCGGCCGGCCACGTTGAGGAAATCCCGGATGACCGCGCCCGAGGGCGAGGTGATGATGCCAACGCAGCGTGGAAAGGCCGGGAGAGCGCGCTTGCGCGCCTCGTCGAAGAGACCCTCGTCGCGCAGCTTCTGTTTGAGCTGTTCGAAGGCGAGTTGCAGTGAGCCCGCACCCACCGGCTCCAGTGCCTCTGCCACAAGCTGCATCTGTCCGCGCTGTTCATACACGGAGACCTTGCCGCGCAGAATGACCTCCAGCCCGTCCTGCGGTCGAAAGCGCAGCAGCCACGCCTGCCGCCGGAAGAGCACGGCCGGAAGCTGCGCCTCGCCATCCTTCAGGGTGAAATAGAGGTGGCCGGAGGGAGCCGAGCGCAGGTTGGAAATCTCTCCCTGCACCCACAGGGTGGCGTACTCGTTCTCAATGTGGCCGCGCACCTCGGCCACCAGCTCGCCCACGCTCCATATCCGCCTTGCACTCTCCGGCGGCGCGACGTCAAAGCGCAGGCCAAGCTGCGGCTCGCCATCGGGCAGAAGAGAAGATTGGCGTTGTGAGGACCTCACGAATCCTGAGTGTACGCCACCGGACCTGACGCGGACGATCGGATTCCCACGGCAAGGAGACGGGTGCAGCAAGGACCAAAGGAAGGTAGGACGACAGGGTTGGGCTGCGAGGCGTCGTCTATTCCTACAGCATCACGCCTTGGGCGGTTAGCCCTGCACCCTCACGCCGGAAAACGACAGCAGTGCGACACCGCGCACCGGCTGGCCAAAGGCGCGGGCCGGCTCGAACACGCTGAACAGCAGCGTGTTCTCGAGCTCGGCGCAGGTGTGCCGGTCCTGCGGACCGGAGATGATGCGATAGTCATAGACCCGGCCCTCGCGATTGATGAAGGCCTCCACCACCATGGGCTCGCCAGGCTGCCCATCGCCGGGCGCAATCGAGCTGAAGCTCGAATAGAGGAAGCGCGGGCTTGAGGCCATGCCCAGGGGTTCGTCCTTGGCCTGCAGTTCCGGAGGCGCTGCCATGGCGCCAATCATCAACGCGACAGAGCCTACCAGAAGTACCGTGCTGGCCAGCCCGGCCGCTGCCTGCAGCGCCAGCGGGCGCACAGTGTTGCTCCAGCGAACCTGCCAGCGGTCCAGCATGCGGCGCGGCGAGCGGGCCTGCTCCCGGGAGAGCGCAACCCGCAGACGCAGTCCCAGGTCGGCCGGTGCCTTCCTCGGGCCCACGGCTGCCAGCTTCTGCTGCATCGCGCGCCACTGGGCGAACTCGGCGGCGCAGTCGGCGCAGCTATCAAGGTGTGCGGCGACAGACTGCATCTCGCGGCCGGTCAGCGACCCGTCCAGGTACTCTGAAAACTTTTCGACAGAGGGGCAGTGGCTCATCGCACTCTCCGTTCCACCGCCGGTGCCACGCGGGCGGCGGCCCGCGTGGCAGGCCGCTTGCTGTCCCGGGCATGCTCCTCGATAGCCAGGGACGCAAGCTGCTGTTTAAGCTGGGCGCGGCCGCGCACCAGTCGGCTCTTTACCGTGCCCAAGTTCACGTTGAGAATTTCGGCGATCTCCTCGTAGGCAAAGCCCTCCAGGTCACGCAACACCACGGCGGTGCGGAAGGGCTCGACTACCTGTCGCAGTGCCGCCTCCACCTGCTCACGTAGCTCCTGGTGCATGGCACTTTCAAACGGTGACATTCTGGAGTCTGCCAGCGTGTCCTTGATGGCAAGCGGCTGGCCCTCGTTTGACTTTACCGCCTCTGTCTCTAGGGTAACCTCCTGGCGGCGGTGCCTGGACCACCAGCGGCGCTGGTTCGAGGCCTCGTTAAGGGCAATGCGATAGATCCAGGTGCGCAGGCTGGCGTTTCCGTGAAAACCGGAGATGCCGCGGTATATCTTGATGAAAATGTCTTGCGTAAGGTCAGCCGCGTCGGCCGGGTTCTGTATGGTTCGCGCCACCAGAGAGTAGATTGGCTGGTGATAGTCGGCGACCAGGCGGGCGAACGCCTCCTCTGACCCTGACTTCAACTCCGCTACGATCAAGGCCTCTTCCGGCCGGATTCCCAGGACGCCTGCAAGATTTCCCACTAAACTTCCCGCTTGCACGTAAATGTCCCTCCCACAGTAACAGGAAGCCTCAACGGATGCATTTTTGTCCAGGCAGTCGTCAGCCTGTTCTGACGCCGCCGGCGGCAGGGTGTCTTGCTCTACGCCCCTTGCCATTGTTAGACACCGCCAGTGCGGCAATTGGTTCCCAACGGTTCACCTGGAGCAGTGGTTCAGTGCTGGCGGTTCACCTGCCTAGACTGAGATCAGCACCACGGCCGCCATGGCCAGCCCGATGCCCGCCCACTGTCGGCGGGTGGCCCGCTCCTTAAGCAGCCACGCTGCCAGCAGGATGGTGACTACCGGATAAAGTGAGGCGAGCACGGCGGCTACGTCCATCCGGCCCAGCACGGACGCGACCGTGTAGAGCAGGTTGCCGGCGGCATCCAGAACGCCGGCGACGCAGGCCAGCAGCAGGAAGGCGCGCCAGGCTACCGTACCGGGGTTGTCAACAGGGCTCGCATCGGCCGGGAAGCGGCCCGCCAGCACAAAGAGCGCCGCCGCGGTCACGCCGCCCATGCG
>CAYQYM010000076.1:0-9032 GCA_964421715.1 uncultured Acidipila sp. | reverse complement strand
GTCTTGAACTGGTGCTCGAGCAGCGTGAGCGTGTCGCGAATGACGGCGTTGAGGTCGATCTCACGGAACTCGGTGCCGCTGGTTCGCGAAAAATTCAAGAGTCCATTCACGATCTCGGACGCGCGGAAGGTCTGCTGGGTGATCTTCTCAAGCAGCGGAGAAAGTCTCTCATCGCCGCGCATTTGCTTTGAGAGCATCTGCGCGTAGGAGGAGATGACCGCCAGCGGCGTGTTCACCTCGTGGGCCACACCGGCGGCAAGCAGGCCAATTGAGGAGAGCTTTTCGGATTGCGCAAGCTGGCTCTCGAGCTCGATGCGTTCGGTGATGTCGTCGACGATAATGATGCGGCCGACGGTTTTGAAATCGCGTGATACCAGCGGAGCGATAGCGATGTTTGCCATGCGGTTCTCGCCGTTGCGCATCTCAAAGCGGAATTTGTAGAAGTTGTGGACGCCGGGGTCGTCCTTAACGCGGTCGTACTCCTGCATGAAAGCCGAGGGAAAGACCTCCCCGAGCTGCTGGCCGAGCGCCTGCTTGCGCGGCAGCGCGTACATGACCTCCATCTGCGCGTTCCAGCTTTCGATGCGCTCCTCGAGGTCCACTGCAAGCACGCCGACGTTGATGGACTCGACTATGTTCTCGTTGAACTCCTTCAGCCGCTCGTACTCAGAGATCTTCTGCTCCAGGCTCGCGTAAAGACGCGCGTTCTGGATGGCAATCCCGATGTAGGCGGCCAGTGATTCAAGCAGCTCCATATCCTCACTGGAGAGGAAGTCTCCAGCGACGGTGCGGCCCAGCCCGATGACGGCGATGGTGCGCTCCTGGAGGCGGCAGGGCAGGTAGTAGTTCAGGTCGAGGGCGGAGGCGGCCTGCCGCTCCGTGTCAGGGAGGTGCAGCGCGGACTGCGGTTGTTCCAGGAAGATGTGCGAGCCGGCATCCGGCTGGTCAAAGTCAAGGAAGCCAAGGTCGAGCTCGCTGCCTGCCGCATAGAGCCCGGGCGGCAGCCCGTGGCCGGCTGCGAGCCGGTAGCTGCCCGGCTTGTCCGAGAGGAACACGGCGATGCGGGTGACGAGCAGGGTGCGCGGCAGCCGGTCCACGATGGAGCCGAGCAGCGCGTTCAGATCGGTTTGCGAACTGAGCCCTCGGCCGAACTCGATCAGGGTCTGCCGGTAATCGTAGCGTTTGCGGTCGAAGATGCGGTCGACGCGCTCCTGGATGCCGCGCTTGAGAGGTTCAAAGAGCTGCGCGGTGATGATGATGGCTCCGACCAGGCCCCAGTTTCCGGCGCTAGGCACGCGCGTGTGCACCAGCTCTGCCGCGAGGACCACCAGCGCGAAGTACAGCCCGACCAGCGTGGCCGTGGCCAGCGTGTAGGTGACGCCGCGCTTGAAGATCAGGTCTGTGTCCATGAGCCGGTAGCGGACGATGGCCCAACTGAAGGTCAGCGGCAGAATGACCAGCGAGATTCCGGCGACGTCGCGGACCAGGTCCGGCACGGGCATTTCGGCCAGAAACGGAATGGCATAAAGCAGCGTGTACGGGGCAATGGCGACGACGGTGCCGCGCGTGAGCCATTTAAGCTGCTGGCGGCGCAGGGGCGTGCGGCTGGTGCGGTAAAGACGGTAGAAGACAACCGCCGCGATGACGTAGTAGATGGACAGATAGCCGGTCGCGATCTGGTCCAGCCGGTGGGTCAGCAGCTCAGTGGCCGACCACAAAGTCACTGCAGCCACCTGCAGTCCGACGAGGGCCAACCCCGGCAGATAACACAGCGCCAGCAGCAGGTTGCGACCGGCGCGGCGCTGCTCTGAGAAGGCCAGCGCGAAATGGAGAAACAAGGCAGGCTGGAGCGCGTCTGCGACGATGCCGCTCCAGTAGATGATCCAGTCGAAGTTGTTCAGCTTACCGGTATATTTGAACGAATAGAGGACAAACGAGACCAGGCAAAAGACGTAGAAGTGCGTTGCATGCGGTGCCGTCCAGCGGCGGAAGAGCACGTAAAGGCCAATGCCTAGATAAACCAACGCGATGAGCCGCAGCCCCTGGTTGATGCTGCGGTCGGGCGTATCGAGAATGACCGGTACTTCGAACTTAACGCCCCCGCGAACCACGGTGTAATTGGCCGTGCCGTAGACCTTGGTGTGGAACATCTCCCGCACCAGCGAGGCCCAGCGTGGGGTGGGACGGTCGTTGGCGGAGATGAGGAGATCGCCCGGCTTGATGCCGGCGCGCTGTCCGGGGCCATTGGCCAGCACCTGCTCAGCACGCAGGCCGCCGCTTGACTCAACCCACCAGACGCCGTCCGTCGGTCGCTGATACCTCGTCTCCTGGACGAAGTTGAACACCGCGAATACCGCCGCTGCCGCAGTGAATAGCGCCAGCAGAATGACGGTGAGACGGGTTTGGAGCGACCTTTCCATGCTGGGGAGAGACCTTGGGCAGAGCCGTTACAGAATGCATGTGCAAGTCGTGTGCCACACGGATTTTAATGTCTGCCGGAAAATCTGTCCCAGTATAACCCCACCCCGCTCACCAACATACGCATACTCGTAGAGTATGAACTGCTTCCCCTTGCAGCACTTAGCTACGAAAGCCTCATGAATTCCATAACTGCATTACCAAAAACTGTATCCACTCCACCTTCTGGAATTCCGAGGTAATCCCGCAACTCTCCTGACCTAGATGTCGCTGTCACTGGCGGGCTACATTTTTCCTGTCCCAGTTTTGTTACAGGAGTGTTAATTTTATAGTCTGGGGGCACGAAAGCCGAAATGGCAGTGGCGACCTGGATCAGCGCACACCATGCAGCCGGAACGCGCGATCCGCGGCTCAGAATCGTGAGTCGCTACGTGCTGGTTGGGGGCCACCGGATGCACTACCTGTGTGCGGGCGGCGGGCCGCCACTCGTTCTGCTGCATGGCGTGCTGGGAACGGCGGCCTGCTGGAAGCGCTGCATGCGCCGGCTGGGACGGCATTTCACAGTCTATGCTCCGGATGCGCTCGGCATTGGAAAATCAGAGCGCGTAACCGGGCTGGATCCGTCGCTCGAGGCCACGGCGCGCCGGCTGGCCGTATTTCTCGACGTGCTTGGCATTGGCCGCGCTCACCTTCTGGGGACATCGCATGGCGGTGCAGTCGCCATGATGTTTGCCGCGCAATTTCCTGACAGGGTAGGGCGGCTGGTGCTGCATGCGCCGGCAAATCCTTACTCGAACCGGACCAGTCCCCTGCTGCGCTTTTATCGCTCCCGGCTCGGGCGCAGCATGGCGCACTTTGTGCCGGCCCTGCCGCGCCAGTTGCAGCAGGTTGCGCTGCGGCGCATGTATGCCAACCCGCGGTTGATGCGCAAGGGCGTGCTGGAGCGCTATGTCTCTTCCCTCTCCGTGCCGGGCACGGTTGCGCATGTGCTCGGTGTCCTCCGGTATTGGTTCAAGGATATGGATCATCTGGAAGAAGTGCTGCCTCGGCTGGAGGCCGTGCCGGCCCGGCTGCTCTGGGGTACGGATGACCGGGCTGTCAGCCTGGCATCCGCAGCGCCGCTGGCTAAGCGTATGGGCGCACCGGAGCCAGTGGTGATGGCAGGGGTGGGTCACCTGCCGTTTGAAGAGGTGCCGGGAGCGTTCTCAAAACTGGTGCTGGATTCTTTGGGTGTGTCCCCGGACAGGCAGGGCCTGTGCCAGTTATCGCCCATGGAGCGCAGTGCTCGCCCTTGCTCCAGCCCCGGATCTCGACGGCTTACTGATTCGACGGGCGGCGGGTAGCCCAGAGGATTCCTGTCAAAAAGATGCTGACGAAGCTGGCTATCACGAAAAGAACCATGGTGTTGCTCCTTCTCTCTAAGATGACCATTCAGAATACCCCATCCACTGGACGAATCGGCGCAGCGCACGCGACCATGTTCAGGTGACAAAGACATTGCATGCTCTGCCGCTTCTGTTGTTTGTTTTAGCCGCCGCCCCCGGCCTGCGCGCGTCGGCGTCGAATGTCCACCCGGTTCTTATCCCGTCTCCTCGCGAGTGGCAGCCGGGAGCGCTCGTCCGGCTGGCGCGGGGGGTGCGCGTATCTGCTCCGGGCGGGGACGCAGAAGACCGCTTCGCGGCGCGCGAGCTGGCCTGCCAGCTCCGGGCACGCGGTGTTCGATTCAGCAGAAATGGCTACCCCATCCTGCTGCTCAGGGACACGGCATTGACGGCTCAGGCAAGGATCCGCACGGGGAAAAGCGACGGACTGCGGCTCGAGGCCGGCATGCAGGACGAGGGCTACGTGCTGACCGGCGACCTGCATGGACTGTATGTGATTGGCCACACGGCAGCCGGAGTCTTCTATGGCGCGGCCACCGTCGCACAGCTCGTCTCGCCAGGCGGCCGAACGCTTACCACGGGCAAACTCCGTGACTGGCCGGCGATGCGCTGGCGCGGCGTGCATGACGATCTCTCGCGCGGTCCACTGCCCACGCTCGAGTTCCAGAAGCAGCAGATACGCACCTTTGCCGCGTACAAGCTGAACGTCTACTCTCCGTATTTTGAGAACGCGGTCACCTACCGCACCAACCCGCTGCCGGGGCTGCCGGGTGGTGCCATGACGCTCGACGAAGCCCGTGAACTTGCCGCTTACGCCGCGCATTACCACGTTACGATTGTTCCCGAGCAGGAGGCCTTTGGGCACCTGCACCACCTGCTCACCTGGCAGCAGTATGCCGGGCTGGCGGAGACGCCGGCGGGCAGCGTGCTTGCGCCACACCAGCCGGGCTCGCTGGCACTCATCACGCAGTCGTTTCAGGAGCTGGCCGGCGTCTTCCCGGGGCCGTTTCTGCACATCGGCGCGGACGAAACCTTTGAGTTGGGCCGAGGCCAGACGGAGGCCGAGGTGAAGCAACGCGGGCTGGGTGCCGTCTACATCGACTTTCTCCGGCAGATTCACGCCGCACTGGCGCCGCTCCATCGGCGGCTGCTCTTCTGGGGCGACATTGCAATGGAAGACCCGCCGCTGGTGCCGCAACTGCCCCATGACATGATCGCCGTAGCGTGGCACTACGAGCCAGAGGCGGACTTCCGCCGGTGGCTTGAACCTTACACCAGGGCAGGCATGGAGACATGGGTGGCGCCGGGCGTCAACAACTGGAACCGCGTGTGGCCAAATTACGACACGGCGCTCCGCAACATGCAGGGCTTCATCGCCGCGGGGAAGAAGGCCGGCGCCACCGGCGTGCTGAATACGATCTGGAACGACGATGGCGAAGGGCTGTTTGCCGAGGACTGGTACGGGGTCCTCTACGGTGCGGCGGCGAGCTGGCAGCCCAGCCCGCCGGATATTGCCCAATTTGCCGGCGACTACGGCGTCGTCTTTCACGGAGACACGCTGGGCCGGGTAGCAGCGGCGCTGCAGGCGCTCACCAGTGCACACCTTGCGCTGGCCCGTGCCGGGCTGGGCGACGGCAAGGACGCGCTCTTCTGGGTCGACCCCTGGACGGCGATGGGCGAGGCGGATGCGAAGAAGCTGCGGCCTGTCATGGCAGAGGTCCGCACAAATGCCGAGCACGCGCTCGTAGCCGTTGCAGACGCGCGCCGGGAGGCCGGTCTGCGCGAGACCCCGGCCCTGGACGCGATGGACCTGGGCGCGCGGCGGATGGACTTCCTTGCCTTTAAGGTTGAGACTGCTGACCGGATTGCGGAGACCTACCGCCGCCTCTACAGCGAACGCGAAGACCAGGTACGCTCGCGCGAGATTGGCCGCGAGCTTTTCGTGCTCTCAGGCGCGTATGGCCGCACGCAGGACCTGAGGGACGGATACGGCTACCTGAAAGATGAGTTCAGCCGCGTGTGGCTGCGTGAAAACCGACCCTACTACCTGGGAAACATTCTTGCGGAGTACGACGTGGCGATGGACCTATGGGTGGAACGCGGCAATCGGCTGCGCGAGGCGCGACAGCAGTGGCTGGAGACCCGAACGCTCCCGGCACCGGAGACGATCGGCATCCCGCCAGCTCCGTAGCCTGGTGTGCGTGGCGGATGCATCGGCGTAGCAGCGAACTGGCTGCTTCGCCGGGTCTTCGCATGCCCAAGGTAACGATGTACGCCAGCAGATTCAGAAGACCCGCACAGGCGGCCTTCCGTTTTCGCGGTAACCTCAACCTTGCAAGAGACGCTTCATTGCTGGGAAGAAGGTTGGAATGCGTGATCTATTGGAGTTGGCCGGGTTCGTGACGATTGTCCTGTCGCCCTGTGTGATCGGGTTTATCTCTTCGAAAAGAGCTGACATGCACTAGTCGCGGTGGGCACTCTGCCCTGTTCGCGGATGATATATCCGCGGCAGGCGAACCCTGCCGTGGACACAAGGCACGGCTACTTTGCCAGGCTGCCGTAGAAGGCGGCAAGGTCTCGCTTGAGGTCCTTGAGCGCATCCACATTCAGGTAAATCATGTGGCCTGACGGGTAATAGCCGAACGCGACGTTCTTCGCAAGTTCGGGTGACAGCATCATGTGGCCGAGGTCATATTCGGTTGCGAAAAAGGGCGTGGCGAGATCGAAGTAGCCGTTCGCGGAGAAGACCTTCAGCTTGGTGTTCTTGCGCATGGCATCCGCGAGGTCGCCTGCTACATAGGGCATCTGCTGCTGGCCGCCATAGCCGCGGTAATTGCCTGCCCCGCGATGCTTCCAGTTCCACTCACCGATGGTGTTGGCGCTGGGGCGGTATTCCTCGTCGGTCTCATACTTCAGGTCGCGCTCGAGGTAGTCGTGAATGGCAGCGGTGAACGCGCCGTTGATGCCCGTGTCCGACGGGTCGTAGCCGGGATACTCGCCGGCGTTGTCCACGTCCGTGCCTTCAAAGCGCGCGTCGTAACGGCCCAGGATGCCGCCCTCGGGACGCAGCAACTCCTTGCGGAAGCGGGTTGGGTTGATGCGCAGCTTTGAGTCCTTGATGTACTGCACGGACAGGCCCGTGTACTGGCTCAGCTTCGCCGCGACGGCATCTACCTTGGCGGCGGGAAGCTGGTCGCCCTCAAAGAGCGCCTCCGCGTAGTCGCCGCGTGCAAAGGCGCGGACCTCGTCGAGGAACGTCTTTAGGTCGGCCGGCTTGTTCGCGAGCTTGTTGTGGTGCCACGCAATGGCAGCATACGACGGCAGGTTGTTGATGTAGACATTGTCGAGGCCGGGCGAGAGGGCGTTGTAGTTGAGAATGGAAGAGACAAGAACGACGCCATTCACAGCGATGCCGTTGTCTTCAAGCACGGCAGAGAGGCCGGCCGAGCGCGTGGTGCCGTAGCTTTCCCCGAAGAGCACCTTGGGCGAATTCCAGCGCTGGTTGACGGTGATGTAGCGCGCGATGAACTTGTGGAAGGCCTTCAGGTCTTCGTCCACGCCCGCAAAGTCCTTCGGGGTGGCTTTACCTACAGCGCGTGAATAGCCGGTGAGCGGGGCGTCGATGAAGACCAGGTCCGTCTTGTCAAGCAGGCTGTACTGGTTGGGGATGACCTGGTAGGGCGCAGGCCCGGTGGCCGCCGGGCTTGCCGTGACCACGCGGACCGGTCCCACCGAGCCCATGTGCAGCCACAGGGAGGCCGACCCTGGGCCGCCGTTGTAGAGAAAGGTTACGGGACGGGTCTTAGGGTCGGCTCCATCCAGGGTGTAGGTGACGTAAAAGATGCTGCCGTAGGGCTTGTCCTCGTCGTTGCGAATGAGCAGCGTTCCAGCCGTGGCAGTATAGTGCAGCGGCTTGCCCTCAAGCGTCAGATCGTGATGCGTAACGGAGGTCTTCTCCGGCGGAACAGGCTTTTCTTCCTCGTGCTTCTGCTGCGCATCTTCCGGTTTCTTCTGGTCCTGCGCGTACAAGGGGGCGTACAACGGTGTGAAAAGAGCAGCGCTCAGGGTGAGGGCAAACAGCGGTCGGTGAAGCCGTGCCAATTCGTGTTCCTCCTGGAAATGCAACCGGAGTCTTCCGGCAGCTTACAAACACGATAGCGTAAGCGCTCGTGACTGCGGGACGCAAAAGGCGGCCCGCGCAGGCCGCCTTGTCTCATGCTCCGAGGAGTTTAGGTACCGGTCCCCCGGACGACGACCTCTGCCGTGCGCAGCAGTATCTTCAGATCGAGCCAAAAGCTCCAGTTCTCAACGTAGGCGGTGTCAAGCTCGATATAGCGGGCAAAGGAGGAGTCCTGCCGCGCCTGCACCTGCCACAGCCCCGTGAGGCCAGGCAACACCTCAAGCCGCCGCAGGTGTTCGAGCTCGTACTTTTCCACCTCGCTGGCGATGGGCGGCCGGGGACCGACAATGCTCATCTCTCCGCGAAGCACGTTGAGGAACTGGGGCAGCTCGTCGAGGCTGTACTTGCGCAGGAACCTGCCCACTCGGGTGACGCGGGGATCATTGCTGACCTTAAAAAGTATGCCGTCGCGCTCATTCATGGCGCTCAGGTCTTTCTTGCGCCTCTCCGCGTCCGGCACCATGGTGCGGAACTTGAAACACGGAAACACACGGCCGCGCTTGCCAATGCGCTCGGAGATGTAGAGGATCGGACCGTCGCTGTCCAGGCGGATGGCAACCGCAATGGCCAACATCAGCGGGAACACCGCCAGGAGCAGGCCCAACGAAAGCACGAGGTCCACGACACGCTTGAAGAAGAGCGCGATTACGCGCGGATCGCGACGGTGCAGCGAGACGACTGGATAGATGCCGAGGTACTCGATCGGCGCATTAGCGGCCAGCTCGCCATAGAACCCCGAGATGGCAAGGATGTCGATACCCAGACCACGGGCCTGCTCCACGAGCGCGATGACCTGCTCGGCTGGGCAGGGCTGCGCGATGACGACCTCGTCTATAAAGTGAAGGCGTACAAGCTGACGTATTTGTTCCAGGCCGCCGAGCACATCCCGTGCCGGCACGAAATCGTCGACAACAGGACCCGGCGAAAGATACCCAACCATGAGGCAGCCCAGACGGTAGTCGTTCGCCAGGTGCTCAACGAGCGCATGGCTCAGGTCATTTGTGCCCAGGATAACGACATTGCGCGTGTCAATGCCCTTCGCGACATGACGG
>CAYQYM010000075.1:0-9069 GCA_964421715.1 uncultured Acidipila sp. | reverse complement strand
CGCCAGAGTTGGATGCGTGCGCCAGTCCAGCCCGAGCACATCAGCCCCGGTCTCGCGCATGGCCGGCAGCAGCGTCGCTGTGTCCACACCGAAGTAGATGACCGGCACGCCCATGGCCTGCACCTCGCGCACGAGCGAGGTAGTAAGGGGCATTACGAACTCGCGGTAGTCGGCAATGGAGAGCGCACCCGCCCAGCTATCGAAGATCTGGATTACGTCCGCACCCGCGTCCACCTGCTGCCGCGCGTAGGCGCGCAGCACCGTCACAAGCTTATCGAGCAGCTTGCGCCATGCGTCGGGCTGGCGGTACATCATCGTCTTGGTGTGGATGTAGTGGCGCGAACCGCCGCCCTCGATCATGTAGCTGGCCAGCGTGAACGGCGCACCGCAGAAGCCGATGATGCCGATGCGGTCGCGGAAGTGCTGCGCTACGCGCTCGATGGCCTCGCCGACATAGACGAGCTCCGAGGCGCGGTCCGTGCGCAGACGCTCCACGTCGGCAGCGGTGCGCACGGGCCTGTGCACCACCGGTCCCTCCCCGGCCTGAAACTCGAAGTCGAGGCCCATGGGCGTGAAGGGCAGAAGCAGGTCGGCGAAGATGATGGCAGCATCCACATCGAGCTTCTCGGCGGCAGTGATGGTGACCTCGGCGGCGAGCGCCGGATTGCGGCAGATCTCAAGCAGAGAGTGGTGGCGCCGCACTGCCTGATATTCCGCCATGTAGCGGCCTGCCTGGCGCAGAAACCACACCGGTGTGCGGTCCACGGGACGGCGCAGGCAGGCGCGCACAAAGCGCGTGCCCGGCTCAAGCACAGGTGTGGGACCAGCAAGCCCGGAGCGTGCGTTCAGGTCGGCGCTGATCGAATCGGGTATCGGGCCCGTCCTCGTAGAATCGGCGGAGTTCAGTCGGTTTATCCCCTCTGTTGATGCGCCGGGCTGGATCGATGCTGCGCGTGCTTTCGCCCATGCTGCCCAGGCCCGTTACCTCGAGGCTAGCATCGCCATTCTCCGGGTGCAGGTCCGCCAAGATGCGTATTTCCCTGACATCAAAGTCTGCTTGTAGCTTCGACGGCTCGGCTGACGCGGAAGGCCGTCGCCTCATCAAAGTGCCTGGCCAGAACCTGCATCCCGATCGGCAGCCCGGAAGCGCTCCGTCCGCACGGCACAGAGAGGCCGCAGATGCCGGCGAGGCTTGCCGCGACGCTGTAGATATCCGCCAGGTACATCGCCATGGGGTCGTCGATCTTTTCGCCGAGGCGGAAGGCAGGCGTCGGCGCAACCGGCGTGAGGATGGCGTCCACCTGGGTAAAGGCCTTGAGGAAGTCGCCGGCCAGCAGGCCTCGCACCTGCTGTGCCTTGCGGTAGTAGGCGTCGTAGTAGCCGGCGCTCAGCACATACGTACCGAGCAGGATGCGCCGCTTGACCTCCGGGCCGAAACCCGCCTCGCGCGAACACCGATACATCGCACCCAGGGTGTTCGCGTCCTTTGAACGGTGCCCGTAGCGCACGCCGTCGAAGCGGGCCAGGTTCGAGCTGGCCTCCGCCGTGGCCAGCACGTAGTAGGTGGGCACGGCATAGCGCGTATGCGGCAGCGAGACCGGTCGGATCTCGGCGCCCTCGGCGCGCAGCCTGTCCACGCCGCTCTCGACCGCATGGCGCACCTCGGGGTCCAGGCCGTCGCCAAAGTACTCGCCAGGGATACCCAGCCGCAGTCCCTTTACGCCCAGCTCGAGGCTGGCCGTGTAGTCCGGCACCGGCACCGGCGCGCTGGTGGCATCCATCGGGTCTTCCCCGGCAATGACGCCCAGCACGTTGGCTGCGTCGGCGACCGTGTTCGTGAGCGGGCCTACCCGGTCCAGCGACGAGGCGAAGGCGATGAGCCCATAGCGCGAGACGCGTCCGTAGGTGGGCAGCACGCCCACCACGCCGCAGAAGGAGGCAGGCTGGCGCACCGAGCCGCCCGTGTCCGTGCCAAGCGTGGCCACCGCCGTGCCTGCGGCCACCGCTGCCGCCGAGCCGCCGCTTGATCCGCCGGGCACGCGGTCCAGCGCGCGCGGATTCCTCACCGGCCCGTAGGCCGAGTTTTCATTCGAAGAGCCCATGGCGAACTCGTCGCAGTTCAGCTTGCCCAGCACCACGGCACCGGCCTCTTCCAGCCGGCGAACGGAGGTAGCCGTGTAAGGGGGCCGATAGCCTTCCAGGATCTTCGATCCAGCCGTTGCGGGCAGCCCTTCCACGGTGAGCACGTCCTTGATGCCCACGGGCACGCCCGCAAGCGCAGGCAGGGCGTCTCCGCGCGCGATGACAGCGTCCACGCGCGCAGCCTGCTCGAGCGCCCGCTCGTCTGCAACCGATAGGTAGGCGTGGACGTCCGCGTCTTCAGCGTGCACGCGCGCGAGCGCCGCCTGCGCGATTTCCACGGCGGTCGCCTCCCCGCGGGTGAGCGCGCCGGTCACGTCCTCAATCGTTCTTAACTCCTTCGCCCGTGCGGTCATCAGCGCTCTATCACCTTGGGAACCTTGAAGAAGACGCCGTCCGTCTCCGGTGCCTGAGCCATCACCTGTGCCCGGTCCAGGCAGGGCCGCACCTGGTCTGCGCGCAGGGCCTGGGGCCGCTCGCCCAGCACCTCGGCTACCTGCGCCATGGGCTGCAGGCTGGCGGTGTCCAGTTCGCTCAACTGCGCCACGTGCTCCAGGATGGCGCTCATGTCGCGCACCATGCGCAGCTCCTCTTCCCCGGAGAGCTCAAGGTTGGCGAGCTCCGCCACGCGGCGGACATCTTCAACGGATACGCGTGCAGTCTCTGTCATTTGCCGTTCCCGTCTTCCAGAATATATGAGCTGCAGGCGGCCGGCAGACCGGGCAATATTTGGTAGCCTGAGCGCAAGTAAGAAAGAGCAGCTCATGAATGCCAATCCAGGACCGGCGGCCCCGGGGACAGAGGCGAATCGCGGCGAGCCCGAGACTCTGCACGGCACCATCCTCGTGACCGGCGGCTGCGGGTTTATCGGCTCGAATTTCCTGCTGGACTGGTTTGAAACCGCGAAGACGCCCGTGGTCAACGTGGACAAGCTGACCTACGCGGCGCATCCGGAGAGTCTGGCCGAGCTGGCCGGCAACCCTGCCTACACCTTTGTCGCAGCAGACATCTGCGACGGAGGCCACATGAGCAGGCTGCTTGAGCAGTACCGGCCGCGCGCCATCGTCCACTTTGCCGCGGAGACGCACGTGGACCGCTCCATACTCGGCCCAGAGGTCTTTGTCCGCACGAACGTGCAGGGCACGGTGTCGCTGCTTGAGGCTACGCGTGTTTACCTTGCGACGCTGCCGCTGCAGCAGCGCGGACGCTTTCGCTTCGTGCATATCTCCACCGATGAGGTGTATGGCTCGCTGGTGCAAGGGGCTCCACCCGCAACCGAGCAGGCCAGCTACGCCCCCAGCAGCCCGTACGCAGCCTCCAAGGCCGCCGCGGACCACCTGGTGCGCGCCTGGTACCGCACCTATGGGGTGCCCGCTCTGCTCACCAACTGCTCGAACAACTATGGGTCTTTCCAGTTTCCGGAGAAGCTGATTCCGCTCATGATCGAGTCGGCCATGACAGGCCGCGAGCTGCCCGTCTACGGAGACGGGCAGCAGGTGCGCGACTGGCTTTACGTGCGCGACCACTGCGCCGCGCTGCGGCTGGTGCTAGCGCATGGCCGGCCGGGGCAGACCTATAACATCGGCACCGGTTCGGAGTGCACGAACCTCGAAGTGGTGCGGACGATCTGCGGCATTCTTGACGAGCTGCTGCCCGGCAGCCCGCATCGCCCGCACGCAAACCTCATCCGCTTTGTTGAGGACCGCGCGGGCCACGACCGCCGTTACGCCCTGGATACGGCAAAGATCCGCCACGAGCTGGGCTGGACGCCCGCGACGCCTTTTGCGTCCGGCCTGCGCCGCACGGTGGAATGGTACCTGGGCCATCGCGAGTGGGTGCGCACGGCGACGGCCCGGGGCCTGACCGAGTGGATCGAGGAGAACTACGGCAGTCGCGGAGCCTTCGCGGCAGGCGAGCCCGCCACGAGATCCGCGCCACCGTTGGAAACCAGGTCCAGAGTGGCGAAGCTCTGAAGGCGCGCACCGGGTCATCGGCGCTGAGCACGGTGACAGCGCTGACCAGGCGAGCTGCGACTGCGGGCCGGCGGCTGAGAGCAGCACACCGGGCGCGCAGTCGAGAAGCTCCGGACGGTGGTGCTCGCCAATGCCGCAGGAATGGATGCCGGCCTGGTCGGCGGTCAGCATTTTGCGATTGGGGAGGCGATCCCGCGTAGCGAGCTTGCGGCGGATTTCGGGGTCAGCGGCAGCCGAAGCTGCCGGCTCCAGCATTGGGCGGTTTCGCCTGGGCCGGGATGGCCGCTCGAGGAGGTCGCGCCAGCGCAGGCACCGAGGTCTACTGCTTCAGCAGGTTGCGTGCGATGAAGAGCACGTTGGCCGGGCGCTCGGCGAGCCGGCGCATGAAGTAGGGGTACCACTCGCGGCCGAAGGGCACGTAAACGCGCACGCGGTAGCCCTCCTCCACGAGCGAACGCTGCAGGTCGCGCCGGACGCCATACAGCATCTGGAACTCGAACCTGGACAACTCAATCTTCCGGCTGCGCACGAACTGCTTCGCGGCGGCGATCATCTTCTCATCGTGGGTGGCGATGCCGTGGTAGACGCCGCTGGCAAGCAGCGTCTCCATCAGCCGGGCGAAGTTCGCGTCCACATCGCGCTTGGCGGGGAAGGCAAGCTCGGGCGGCTCCTGGTAGGCGCCCTTGCAGAGCCGGATGCGGATGCCCTGTGCGAGCAGGCGCGCGATGTCCTGTTCA
The DNA here is from genome assembly GCA_964421715.1 of uncultured Acidipila sp. GTDB lineage: Bacteria > Acidobacteriota > Terriglobia > Terriglobales > Acidobacteriaceae > CAYQYM01. Next base: position 4,220 of record CAYQYM010000075.1, on the reverse strand, counting down.
CTGCGGCGCAGGTAGGCCTGGATGACGACGCCGACATGGCCAGGGTTGCCGGGCCGGCTGTGCAGACGCTCCACTAGCTCAATGGTGGCGGTGGTGTAGGGTGTGCCCTCCATGTCGACACGGACAAAGGTGTTGGCAGCGACCGCGTGCTCTACCAATTCGCCCACGATGCGCTCTGCCAACCCCGGGTCCAGGTCCATACCCATCTGCGTCAGCTTGACGCTGACATTTGCGTTCAGCCCGCGTTTGGCGATGGCGTCCAGCAGCTCATGGTAGATGCCGGCCGCCTGCTCGGCCTCCGCTCGATTGGCGACATTCTCCCCCAGGCTGTCCAGCGTGGCGGCCAATCCCATGCGGTTCAGTGCCTCGGTGGCGCGCAGCACCTCGTCGACCTCTATGCCGGCGACGAACCGGGAAGACATGCGACGGCCCATGGCGGACCGCTCAGAAAAGCTGCGCAGGGCAGTATTCGTGGAAAGTGCGATAAAGGTAGAGCGAAGAATGGGCATGGGTCGAATTCGCCGTCGCCGCGTTTGCGAACTTCCGCTGCTGTCCGGAGTACACCCCGGCAGATTCCGGGCTAACCATTCATATTCTCACGCTAAGGTTCCAGGTAGAAGTGCGGCCGGCTGTGGCGAATGAAATTCAGAAGAGAAAAGAAACCGGGACGGCGGTCTTGCGCATCGTAGTCTCGTTAGAGAAAAAGACAATAAAACTCAGCCCGGGATCCTACAGTGGCTCCGGGAACTTTGAACCCGGCGAAAGCTCCAAACCTGCGTCACCCGCGCTCGGGCATCTTTTCCGGCTGCCTGCCGCGCGGTGCGGAGAAATTTCCATGGTCAACAACTGCGCCAATCCTCAGTGCGCAAAACCTCTGCACTACCTGCGCGAGGGGCGCATCTTCGTCTTTGACGTGCAGGATCCGGCTGAGGCGATCGGCTCGGATGGCAAAAAGAAGACCCGCATGGAGCACTTCTGGCTTTGCGGCGAGTGTTCCCAGACGATGTTGCTGGAGCAGAGCAGTGAGCGCGAGATCCGCCTCGTGTCTCGCCGCGTTCTGCGCACCGGTGAGCCCGTAGTGGTCACGGCGCTGGCATCGTGAGAAGGGGCTTCGGCCCCTGTCCCTACAACCGTCTTCGGTAACGTTAACGTCAAGAATTTCCTGGCCCCAGGAAAACTTCATACATCCAGTTCTCCTTTTCTTACGTGAATACGCTGTAGACGACGGTCTGCCCCGGAGCGGGTACCGCGGATCGCGTAAAAGCGATAGCTGCGCAATTTCATGAGATGAATTGTCACCGGCTACCATATACTTCCGCCAGGACCTAAATAGCTGACAACCGATTCGCACTGCTCTTAACTGCATTCCTTTCCCCCTCCTCATCGTTGTCTGCCGAATACGACACGTGTGACCTGGCATAAATCGCGTCCTCCCTTGATATTGCTGCTCGCCGCAGGCCTTGTGCTCTGCGCAGTGGCGGCTGCTTCACTTCTGGAAAGCCCGGGGGAGCACGCGCTGGGGTTTACGGTGCTCGCCGGCGGCACGGGAGTGCTGGTCCTGGCCGCCGTTGCGGCCCTGAGCCTGCGCAGCGCCATGCGGCTGGAGACGGCCGAGTCCCAGCTCCAGCAGATTGCCAACCTGCAAAGCAGCATCCTGAACTCTGCCGGGCCCATGATCCTGGTCTCGGACCTGGATGGCAACCTGCTCTCGTTCAACGCCGCCGCCGAGCGCATTCTTGGCTACCACGCGCAGGAGGCCACCTCCCAGCTCAAGGCCGCCGACCTCTTTCCCCCGGGTGAGCTGGAGCGAGTGGGAGAGCGGTTGACCGCGCCGCTGGGCAGCGACATGGCCGCACGCCAGGATTCCGGTGCCATGCAGTCGTTCGTACGTTACGTGGCCAGCTTCCCCGCCAGCAAGGTGCGCGGCTTCGAGATGCAGTTCAGCCGCAAGGACGGCAGCACCTTCCCGGCCATGGTCTACCTCTCCGCTGTGCGCGGCCCTGCCGGCGAGATGGCCGGCTTGCTGGCGATTGCGGTGGACATGACGGCTACGCGGCGGGCTGAGGCAGCGCTGCGCGAGAGCGAGGAGCGCTACCGCGATATCTTCGAGCACGCGATGGAAATGATTGCCACCGTGAGCCCGCGCGGACGTTATCTTTACGTGAACCCGGCCTGGCAGCGGCAGTTCGGCCAGTCCGCGCAGCAGTTCCGCGAAATGCTCAGCTTCGAGTCGGCCTTTCCGCCTGAACTGCAGACCGAGGCCGCCGCGCTCTTTCGCCGCGCGCTCAACGGCTCAGCCGTGGAGCAGGTGCCGCTCAAGCTGCGCAACGATGAGAACGCAGTCGTAGAGATTGAAGCCAGCCTGAGCTGCCGCACCGACGGCTCCCGGCCCGTTTCCGTCCGGTGCATCTTCCGGGACGTGACGGAGCAGCGCCGGCGCGAGCGCCGCCTGGCGCTACAACTTGCCGTCAGCCAGATCGTGGGGGAATCCACGCTGCCGGAGGACGCGCTGCTGCGCGTGCTCGCCTCACTATGCGTGAGTCTGGGCTGGGACTTCGCGGATTTATGGGTGGTGGACGACAACCAGGAGTACATTCGTCACCGGATTGCCTGGGCGGCCCCGGGCAGGCCATGCGAGGAGTTCCTGCGCGAGACGCTGAACCGCTCGTTTGCGCGTGGGGAGGGACTGCCCGGCCAGATCTGGAAGATGGGCATCCCGCTCTGGGTCCCGCTGCTGGCCGAGGAGAGTATCTTCCCACGGCGGCGCGCAGCCCTGTATGACGGACTAGTCAGCGGCTGGGGCATCCCGGTTCGCGTGGGCAACCAGGTGATCGCCGTGATTGAGTTCTTCGCGAACCAGCGCAAGCACGAAGACCGCGAGATGATCGAGACGGTGGAGACGGTCTGCGCCTCGCTCGGCCAGTTCATCGCGCGCGCGGCGCAGGAGAGCCGCGTGCGCGAGCTGAACCGCCAGAAAGAGTTCATCCTTAACTCGGTTGCGGATGGTATCTTCGGCCTGAACGTGCGCGGCGAGATCGACTTTGCCAATCCGGCTGCGTGCCGGCTGCTCGGCGCCCCGGCCTCGGCGCTCATCGGCCGCTCGCTGCACTCCATCGTGCACGAGCACTGCGAGCAGCAGTGCGCCACGCGCGCGGTGTTTGCCGCGCACCAGCCCACCACGGGCCAGAACGTCTTCGAGCTCCGCGACGGCAGCTCATTTCCGGCCGAGTATTCGATCACGCCCATTATGGAGGCAGGCACGCTCTCCGGCAGCGTGGTCAGCTTTCACGATATTAGTCAGCGCTACGCGCTCGACCGCCTGAAGGATGAGTTCGTCTCCACCGTCAGCCACGAGCTGCGCACGCCGCTGACCTCCATCCGCGGGGCGCTGGGACTGCTCTCGGCCGGTCTGCTGGGTGAGATGAGCGAGAAGGCGTCGAACCTGCTGCGCATCGCCGTCGCAAACTCCGACCGGCTGGTGCGGCTGATTAATGACATCCTGGACCTTGAGCGGATGGAGTCCGGGCGTGCGCCTCTCAGCTTCCGTCGCTGCCAATTGCATGAGCTCGCGCAGCAGGCTGTGGACCAGATGACGCCGATGGCCGACGCCGGACAGGTGGCGCTCACGGTGGAGTCCGCAGAGGTGGAGATCGAGGCCGATCCGGACCGGCTGCTGCAGGTCTTCACCAACCTGCTGAGCAACGCGGTAAAATTTTCCGCGCCCGAGTCCACCGTGCGCGTGCGCATCACTGCCTGTGAGGGCGGGGCGCAGGTGCAGGTCATCGACCAGGGCCGCGGCATTCCGATAGAGAAGCTGGAGACGATCTTCGACCGCTTCCAGCAGGTGGATGCCAGCGACTCGCGCCAGAAGGGCGGCACCGGACTTGGCCTTGCCATCTGCCGCAGCATCGTGCAGCAGCACCAGGGGCGTATCTGGGCTGAGCGCAACGCAGATCGCGGCTCCACCTTCTACCTGTTTCTGCCGCTGCGCGCCGCCTCGCCCGGCATCTATGCGCTGCAGGGGCCGCAGCAGGAAACGGTGCTCGTCTGTTCGGCCTCGGCATCGTGCCGCACCGCCATCGCAGCCAGCCTGCGGCAGAACGGCTATCGTGCGGTAGAGGCGGAGAACGGCGAGCCGGCCGTCGAACTCACCTCGCCACTGCGCACGCAGGCCGCGCTGCTGGGCATGGCCCGGCCCCCGAGGGACTGCTGGCAGACGA
>CAYQYM010000074.1:0-9085 GCA_964421715.1 uncultured Acidipila sp. | reverse complement strand
CGCACCATGCCGGCCACCAGCTCCCGCGTGGCGCCGGCTGCGGTTCGCAGCCGTTGAAGACCGGCAGCATCCCCCGGCTCAAGGTAGTTCAACACGGCGTACTCGGCGTCCTGCTCCGCCGCGGTCTTCTTCGAGCGGCGCGAAGAGCCGAGCTCCGCGCTTTCCCTGAGCGCGCGGCGGCCGGCGTCTGCAATGCGGAAGACAACCTGGCGGCGCACCTCAGCCGTCAGCGGCAGCATGGTGCGAAACACCTCACCGAGCGGTGCGATGTAATACTGCGCAAGCCACCGCGCCAGATCCATCAACTCGTCTGAGAGCAGCGGCTCCGTGTCCAGCACCGCAAGCACCGGTTTGGCTTCAAAGTCCGGCGTTTCCGAGTGAACGCGCGTGATGACGCCCGTGAGCTTTTCACTGCGAAACGGAACCAGCACGCGGCAGCCGGGCGCTGCCTCCCGCTCAAGCGCGTAGGTGAAGGCGCGCTCAAGCGGAACGGGAAGCACTACATCGCAGTAGAGAGCCACGAGGTAGAGGTTAGCAGGCCGCGGCGCTTCAGCACTCCAGGTTGCCGCGTGTCACCTTCAGGCCGTCCAGGCGGCCAAGCAGCGTAACGGCCACGCTGTCCGGCTGGAAGAGCCTGCAGGCCATCTCCATCACCTGTTGCTCGCTCACGCTCTCCACCTTGTCCAGAATCTCCTGCATGCCGAAGAAGTAATTGAAGTACATCTGCTGCCGTGCCAGGTTTGACATTCTTGACATCGAGCTTTCCAGCGAGAGCAGCAGGTTGCCTTTCAGTTGATCCTTGGCACGACGCAGTTCTTCGGCTGCCAGCGGCTCCTGCTTCAGGCGCCGGAACTGCTGCATCACCAGCTCGATCACCTTCAAGGCCTTGTCCGCCGAGGTGCCTGCGTAGACACAGAGCGAGCCGGTGTCGCGGTATGGGTTCAGGTCGCTGTAGATGGAGTAAGCCAGCCCGTGCTCCTCTCGAATGGTCTGAAAGAGCCGCGAACTCATGCCGCCGCCCAGCACCGTGTTCAGCAGCAGCGTGGCGTAGCGGGAGGCATCGGCAATGGGCGGGGCAGGCACGCCGAGGCAAAGCTGCACCTGCTCCAGCGCTTTCTTGTTTTTCAGGATGATGCGAGCCGCTGTCTTCGGCGAAGCGTCCACGGTCAGGCTTTCGCCGGGCGGCAGCATCTCGAAGCGCTTCGTCACCTGCTCCACAAAGGCGTCATGCTCGATGTTGCCTGCGGCGGAGAAGATCATATTGCCGCCCAGAAAGCGCTCTCCGTAGTAACCGAACAGCGTGTCCTGCTCGAAGCGGCGGACGGTCTCCCTGGTACCCAGGATAGGCTTGCCCAGCGGATGGTCCTTCCAGAAGTTCTGCGTAAAGATCTCGTGGACGAGGTAGTCGGGATTGTCCTCGTCCATCTTGATCTCTTCGAGGATTACGCCGCGTTCGCGCAGAATTTCTTCTTTCGAGAAGACGGGGTTCAGCACCAGGTCCGAGAGCACGTCGAGCGCGGTTGGCACATGCTCGTCCAGCACCTTGATGTTGAAGCAGACTGTCTCCTTGCCGGTGAAAGCGTCGAGGTTGCCGCCGATTGCATCCACCTCGCGCGCAATGCGCTGCGCCGAGCGGGACTTGGTTCCTTTGAAGACCATGTGCTCGACAAAATGCGAGATGCCGTTGATCTCCGGCGCTTCATGGCGCGAGCCGGCGCGAATCCATACGCCCATCGAGACGGAGCGGATGTGATCCATGCGTTCTGTCAAAATAATCATGCCGTTCGGCAGAGTCGTGCGGCGAACATTGCGAGGGTTTTCCATAGAAGTCCTGTCTTTGCTCTTCCGGGCGGGAATAATGGAAAGATGAAGCCGAAGGCTTCTGCGATATTCTCGCTAGGTGATGCCACCCGGCGGGGAAAAGCTAACCTCCATCTTAGACGCTCCAGCCGCCAGCAAAGATCGCCCTCTTTTTGGACTTTCGATTCAACAACTTGCCGCAGAGCTGGCCGATTTCGGCCTGCCTGCCTACCGGCTACGGCAGCTCATGCAGGCGCTTTACCGGGCCCGCGTGAGCAGCCTGGACGAAATAACGACACTGCCCCGGGACCTCCGCGGCCGCCTCGAGACAGCCGGCTTCACTGTCGGCCTCCCTCGGATCGTAGACACCTTCTGCTCCGTCGACGGCACCGAGCGCTACCTGGTTACAGGGCGCGACGCGCAGAGCGTCGAGACGGTCTGGATGCCTGGGGGAGACGGCGTGGAAGAGGCCGAAGACGGTTCCGCGGGCGATTACCGGCGGGCAACCATCTGCGTCTCCAGCCAGATCGGCTGCGCCGTGAACTGCCAGTTCTGCCTGACCGCGAAGCTGGGGCTGCAGCGCAACCTGGGCGCGGGAGAGATTGCCGGGCAGGTGATCGCCGTGCTGAACCGCCACCGGGTCGCGCTGGGGCGTGACCGCATCAACCTGGTCTTTATGGGCATGGGCGAGCCCTTCCTCAACTATGACGCCTTTATGGATGCGGTGCGCCTGCTGGTTATGGAAGCCGGCATCCCCGAGTCGCGCATGACGGTCTCCACCTCAGGCGTTGTACCCGGCATTCTGCGCTTTGCAGCGGAGCCAGTGCGGCCGCGGCTGGCTGTTTCGCTGAACGCCTCCAACGACGAGGTGCGCGAGCAGGTGATGCCCATCACGCGCAAGTGGAACATCAAGGCGCTGCTCGACGCTTTGCAGCAGGTGCCGTTGCGGCCGCGCGAACGAATCACCTTTGAGTACGTGCTGCTGGGCAGTGTCAACGACCGGCAGGCGCATGCGGACGAAGTCGTCCGGCTGGTGCGCCGCGCCAACTTTCCGGCCAAGGTGAACCTCATTGTCTGGAACCCGGGGCCTGGCGTGCCTTACCGCCAGCCGGAGACGGCAGATGTGGAAGCATTTCAGCAGCGGCTGCTGGCGGCGGGCGTTCCGGCTTTTTTGCGCCGCCCGCGCGGCCGGGATATTTATGCTGCCTGCGGCCAGCTCAAGCGCACGGTCGGCAGCGAGACGGCTTAGGCTCCGCACGTGCGCATGACCGGCGGCTGCGGCTGGTGCGGCCGGGCGCGTCCCGTCGCAATCTCAAGAAAGGCCTGCGCCGCGCGCGTGAGCGTCTTGTCTTTTCTGTATACAAGGGCCAGCTCCCGCGTAAGCCGCACCCCTTCGAGGCGGATCGACTTCAAGGTTCCGGACTGCTCATCGGCGGCGATGTTGCTGCGTGGCAGAAAGCCGAGGCCGAGCTCAGCGGCCACCAGCCGCTTCAGCAGCTCGCTCGATTCCACCTCCATCGCCACCCTCGGCTGCAGGTCGCGTGTACGGAAGAGGTGGTCAATCTGATCGCGCTGCCTGCCCTGCTTGGGCAGCACCAGCGATGTCTGCAGGATGTCTTCGATGCGCAGCGACTGCCTCTGCGCCAGCGGATGCGAGGGCGGCGCCACAAGCACGACCTCATCCCTGTGGATCACATCCATCAGCAGCCGCGCATCCTTGACCGGCAGCGAGACGATGCCGAAGTCTACCTCACGACTGGTTACACATTCGATGGTTCTGGCGCGATCCGCGCGCACGATGCTAAGGCCAACGCGCGTGTACTGCCGCCGAAACTGCGCGAAGACATTCGGCAGTACATAGAGACTGGTCGCCTCGTTGGCGCTGATAGAGATCTCGCCGCGCGGAGAGCGGTGCAGCTCGCCGATGGTGACCAGAATGTGGTTTTGTGACTGCATGCAGTGCTCGGCAAAGGGCTCAAACACGCGACCCGCCGCGGTGAAAGTCACCTTGCCCCCGTCGCGGTCAAACAGGCGTGCGCCCACTTCGTTTTCAAGCGAACGGATCTGCGCGGAGATGGCCGGCTGCGTCACCCCGAGCTTCTCCGCGGCGCGAGAAAAGCTCTTGAGGCGGCTCACCTCGAGAAAGGTTTTAAGCTGTTCAAAGTCCATGGTGGGCGCTTTGGCCTGGTCTGCAGCACTGGAGTGGTGTTGAGCCCAGCTTACACGGACGCGCCTCCATCGCGAAGATACTTGCCCTCCGGGTGTGCCGCGACCTAGGATACCTGCAACGTGAGCACCAATCTCAGCAGCGGCATCGCCCTCAGCCGCAGGCGCTTTCTGCAGTCTGCCGGGCTCGCCGCCACTCTCTCTGCCCTGCCCTCCCGGCTGCGCGCGTTTACCCCGCTGCCCGGCAGGAAGGCCGTCATCGTCACCTTTGGCGGCGGCGCGCGCGATGAGGAGACCTTCGCGCCCGAAGGCCAGGAGAATATCCCCCACCTGCTCAAGACGCTGTTGCCGCAGTCGGCCTTCTTCGCGCAGGTGGTCAATCGCGGCATCCTCGGGCATTATGTCGCCACGGCGAGCATCGTCACCGGCGCTTATGAGACGTTCGATAATTTCGCTGCCGTTCCGCCGGATAACCCCACCGTCTTTGAATATTTCCGCCGCGACCTGAAGCGACCGGCGCGGGATGCCTGGGTGGTCGCGCCCAGCAATGGCTTCAATCGCATCGGCGAGAGCGGCAACCGCGCCTACGGCGAGGGTGCCGGGGCCGGCGTCATCCTGCCCAAGCACCTGCTGGCCGCAGCCGTGCCCGGCGCGGGCACGGCCGCGCTGAGCCACCTGCTGCACGACAACTATGAGACTCCGCTCTACACGCCGGCTCTCTCCGGCAGCGAGTTTGAAATGCAGCAGCTCGAGCAGGTGCTCAAGCTTTCCGTCTCAGACTTCGCCGCGCACGCGCGCACGCTCTCGAGCCCGGACGAGCTCTCGGTCTACATCGTCCGGCAGCTTATGCAGCAGCTTGCGCCCAGCCTGCTCTGGGTCACGCTGCACGATATCGATATCGCACACGCGGGCGCCTACTCGCTCTATATCGACGGCATCCGCCGCACAGACCGCCTCTGCGCCGAGTTGTGGCAGGCCATCGAGTCCCACCCAGAGTACGCTGGCAGGACGAACCTGTTCATCCTGCCCGACTTCGGCCGCGACTCCGACCTGGACGCCGGCGGCAACGGCTTCCAGCACCATCGCACTGGCGACGCGCTCTCTCGGACGACCTGGATGATGGTGCTAGGTCCGGGAGTGCGCCAGGGTGCAGTCATTGAGCGAGCCGTTGAGCCGATCGATCTCATCCCCACGCTGGGCTCGCTCTTCGGCTTCAACGCCCGCTTCGCGGTGGGCCGCCCCATCGCGGAGCTTGCCTGATCATGGAACCCGCCGCACTCAGGCCGGAGAGCTTCAGCAGCTACCCGCCGCAGGCGCGCGCTTTCGTCATTGCGCATCTCGCGCTGCTCAGGTCACTGCCGATGCCGCTGGTCCCGCTGCTGCTGCGCGAGCTTATCGCCTATGACTGGCGCTTCCCTGCCGAGCAGGCCGAGCTCGAGCGGCAGATGAAGTATCTCCAGTCGCTGACAGAGGCGCAGCGACACAATCAGCTTGCGGGCTTTACCGGGCTGAGGCTCCCGCCCATGCTGGCATCGCTGCCATGGGTGACACAGCCGGCTGCTTACAGCGAGCAGCTCACAGCAGAGCTCTGGGCCACGCACCAGATGGACGCCTTTCACAAGGCCGCCAGTGACTACGCTACCGGCTGGCAGAGCGCCGCGCCGGAGCCTGCACCGCAGATACCGCGCCTGACGGTTGCGGTTATCGGTAAGGGTGTTCGTGCGACCGCGTATCAGCCCTTTCGCAAATTGCAGCCGTATGGAACGCTATTCACCAATGTGAACCCTGCGGATGGGCTGGCCATGCTGCTTGGGGCCGCAGCGGCCCGCGCCGGCAGAGCTCCTGCTGCGTACGGCCACTGGTACATCGACGGCGGCGAGATTGCCAGCTCGGCTGCCGGGCTCACTACCGTCTTCTACGCGGGGGTGGCCCCGCTGCGCCAGGCGCTGCTTAGGCGCATGCAGTCGTTCATTGCCGGGGACCGCAGCGCTACCGGAACCACTGCGCCAGAGGCATTGCGCAGTCTTATGACTTCGCTCACACCCGAGCGACTCGGCGTTAACCGCGCAGGTGCCGATGCACGGCTGGACCGCTTCGAGCTTTCCCTGCTTACCGAAGGCTCCGGGACGCAGATCTTCGCCACCACCTTCGCCCAGTGGGCCGCGCGCGAGGCGTTGAGGCGCGCGCAGCCGCTTACGCTGGTGGTGCGCTTCGCACCGCGCCAGCGGCAGCAGCCCATGAACGAAATGCTCACCGGCGCTGCCCGCGACGAGCAGCCGGACCTCGAAGGCTCGCTGGTAGATGCAGACATGGGAGCCTATTACACGTGGATCAACCAGCGGCGCCTGGCTGGCGCGGAGCAGGCTGCTTTCCTGGCCTGGTTTGAGGACCACGCCACCGCGATTGTCGTTGGGCCGGGCATGCCGGCCGGCGCTGTTTCAGATAAGCCGGCCACCATCGAGCAGCTTCTAACCTGGCTTGCCTGAAGGACGCGAGAGAGAACACGAGCGTGGTCAGGCGAGCCGCGGAAGCACGTGCAGAACGAAAGCCCGGACACGGGAGCGTTGCCGGAACAGCCCACCTGCCCTCGTTCCTGTGCATTTCCACAACCATCTGACCTCAGCGAAGCACTGCTTTCTCGACCAGGCGCTGCCCAGGGCGCTGCACCTTCCCACATTCTTTGCTATATATGAACAAGAGGTTCCTGCTTGTTGTCATCCGATCGACAGTTTTCGTTGCAACGGACATCACGGATCGTAGCTTCGCAGGCTGCGGAGACCTCGCTCGCACAGCAGCAGAGAGACGTGTACGACAGCCATCGTCACCGAACCTTCTCCATCGCTTTCTACATGACTGGCAACGAGCTCGAGGCCGAGAATATCCTCTCCGAGACCTTCGTCTCAGCCTTCCGCAGCACAAGTGTTCCTGACGCATCGGTGATCGACGATTCCCTGCTGAAAGCGCTGGAGGCGCGCTTTGAGATGGCGCCCTCCCCTGGAGCCGTGGAAGACTGCGGCGCATCGCTGGCCGGGCGCAATGTGCGCCGTACCGATCTGGAAGAGTCCCTGCTGCTACTGCCACCGAGGGAGCGGCTGGTGTTTCTACTGAACGATGTGGAAGGCTACCCGACGCAGAAGACGGCATCGCTGCTGGGCTGCGGCACACTGGACGTGCAGCGGCTACTCATCGCCGCACGCATTCGACTGCGCAATGCCATTGCCACCCGGGCTACGGGACCAGCTACGGAAGAGCGCGCAGCCTGATCACCTCCAGCTAACGGCGAGCTGCCAGCGCAGGTTGTGCCTGGCTGCTTTGCGCAGCACGCGCTCATACTGCTCCAGTTCTTCAATCACGCTCTCGGTCTCACTGCCGAGCGCCGCCGGGGTATCCTTTAGAAAATCGAGCAGCGCGCAGATAGTGGTCAGCCCGTCATCGGGGGAGAACCATTGCGGCGGTGGAAGAGTCTTGGCCCACTCCGGGTCTCCGGCGCCCTCGTCCAGCAGCAGCGCCATGGAGTTTTCATCCGCGGAGAAAAACTCGAGCAGAGGCTTCACGTTGAGGCGCGCGGCCAGCTTTTCCAGGGAGTCTTCGTTACGCGCCAGCGCATGGCCGTTGACGAATATGTCGAAGCCCGGATCCTCGCCTTCGACGACGATGTACATGGATGCGCTCATTTCCGCACAGTTTACTCCAGTATGGTGTCCTTTACTGTGACCGATGGCGGCGCACGGGCTGCATGTTACCTCACCGGTTACTAGAAGTTGGATGCAGCCGCCAGAGACCGGCACCCACCAATATAAATCCGAGCCAGGAGGTCCAGGGCAGGCGAGCCCCGGCGACAAATGCCGACTCAACTACGGCGATGCTCGTGGCCACCCAAAGCAGACCTCCCGCACGCGCAGCCGTGCAGCGCTGGACCAGCCACACGTAGAGCGGCAGCGCGACACAGGAGGAGAGCACAGCCTCCAGCAGCAGCCATAGCCATGGCCCTGAACCGGTCGCAAGGTGCCACTGCCCGCCGGCTGATCGAAAACCGGAGTTCTGGAGAACTCCGAATGGAAGCACGACCAGCGCGGCTGCGACCTGAAGCACTCCGCTGAGCGGCAGGACGGGCGCAGCCCGCAACCTGAACTGGACAACAAGCAGGCCCCCCGCCTGCAGCAGCATGGACAGCGTGGCAATCACGGTTGAGGGCAGCGCCTCCCTCTCAATTCCAAGACCAGGCGAGACCAGCAGCACGATGCCTGCGACGCCAAGCAGCGGCGCGGTAAGACCATCCTCCCCAGCTTCGCCCGAGCCTAACAACGCGCAGAGCGGCAGCAGCGACCAGAGCACGGAGCGGACGCCAAAGCCCGCGCCAGAGGCTGCCGCAAGGCTCAGAAGGCTGGGCAGGCCGCTCACCAGCAGGCCAGCCAGGCAGGCCAGGCCGAGCGTTCTTCCGCACATCAGGCGCAGGCTGCGTGCGCCGAGAGCCAGGCAAAGAATTCCGCCGATTAAAAGTCTAAAACCCTCAAGGAGCAGCGCTACGCCAAGACTCTTGTAGCCGGAGGCGAGCAGCCACTCGCTACCCCAGATGAGCGGTATCAACACTGCGGCTGCAACTACATGCCTGCCCTCAAGCCTGCTCATCGTGCCTCTTCCTGCCCTCAAAAAACAAGAGGCCGCGCTTTCACGCGGCCTCGGCAATCAGGCTCTGCTCTTACGACCGGCCTCCGCCAGGGCCTCCACCCGGGCGGCCACTACGGCCGCCGCGTCCCCGGCGCCTGCGGCGCTGGCCACCGGGGCCTCCACCCACCGGACGCCGGTCACCTGTAGCCGTAGCTGGCGCGCCTTCACCCTCGACACGGTTGAAGTTGACCTCTTCGCCTTCGTCCTCGCCCTCGAAGTCCTCATCGAACTCCTCGCCACCCTCGATCATGATGGTGCTGGCGTTTGAGGAAGGCTGGCGGTCTCCGTCCTCGGATGCAGGACGCGATGCCCGCTGCGGAGCGCCCTCACCCCCGCCGGCGTTCGGGTCAGGCAGGCCAAGCTTCTGGCGCTGTTCCTTGAGCAGGGCCTTGCGCGAGAGCTTGATGCGGTTGCCCTCGATGCCAAGCACCTTTACCAGCACTTGGTCACC
>CAYQYM010000073.1:0-9109 GCA_964421715.1 uncultured Acidipila sp. | reverse complement strand
CGTCTGGACCTACGCGGCCCGGTGCAGGCGCGATAAAATCTGACCCATGCAGACGGAGACGGCAAACGCAACGGCTCGCCCGTCTGATCGCCATACGCCCGGCCCTGTCTTCCGTATTGTACAGAGCCGCCAGAATGCGCGGGTCAAGTTCTTGCGCGCGGCGCTCCGCTCCGGACCACAGGAGGGACTGGTCGCACTGGAGGGCCTGCACCTGCTTGAAGAGGCACTGCGAAGCGGGCTGCAACTCGCCACAGTTTTTGTTCGCGAAGGCAGCGAGAAGCTGCTCGACTCTTTGCTCAGGCCGCACGGCGGCTTCCATGCACTCAGCGCCGCCACCGAGCTGCTGCTGCTCACACCCGAGGTTTTCGCTAGCGCCGCTTCGACCGAGGCGCCGCAGGGCATCGCGGCGCTCGCCGCCGTTCCCACTTTTGGCCCGGAGGCGCTGCTGGCCGACAGCGCCCCGCTCGTGCTGGTCGCCGCCGGCCTTCAGGACCCCGGGAACCTCGGCACGCTGGCGCGCTCGGCAGAGGCGTTTGGTGCCTCTGGACTGCTGCTGCTTCCCGGCACAGTCAGTCCATGGAATGCCAAGGCGATCCGCGCCTCTGCGGGCTCCGTCTTCCGGCTACCCATTGCCTCCGCCGCTGATCCCGGCCACCTGCGGAAGCGAGGTCTGCGGCTCCTGGCTGCCGTGCCTGCCGAGGGCACGCCTGCCGCGCAGGCTGGACTCGACCAGGGTTGCGCCCTGGTGCTCGGCAACGAAGGCGCAGGCCTCTCTTCGGAGCTGCTGGCCGAGTGCGACGAACGCATCACGATTCTCTGCCCCGGCCCCGTAGAGTCGCTGAACGCGGCCATCGCCGGCGGCATACTACTCTATGAGGCCGCGCGCCAGCGGCAGACGCGGGTCCGTCCATGAGCCTTTTTGGACAGGCACCCGTCGCCGCACCGAAAACCGCCCCGCTGGCCGAGCGGATGCGCCCGCGCACCCTTGACGAATACGTCGGCCAGCAGCACCTTGTCGGCCCTGGAAAACCGCTGCGCCTCGAGATCGAGCACGACGACGCAGCCTCCATGATCTTCTGGGGGCCGCCCGGCGTCGGCAAGACGACGCTCGCCAAGATCATCGCCGAGACCACGCGCTCCACCTTCATCGAGTTCTCCGCCGTCCTCTCCGGCATCCGGGAGATCAAGCAGGTGATGCAGGACGCGGAGAAATCAGCCTCCTTCGGCGCGCGCACCATCCTCTTTGTGGATGAGATCCACCGGTTCAACAAGGCGCAGCAGGATGCGTTTTTGCCTCACGTTGAACGGGGCTCGATCCGGTTAATCGGCGCAACTACCGAGAATCCATCGTTCGAGATTATCGCCGCGCTGCTCTCCCGATGCCGCGTCTACACGCTGCATGCATTAGCAGAGGTCGATCTGCTCGCTCTGCTGCGGCGCGCACTCAGCGATGTGCCCCGTGGACTTGGCAGCATGCACTTGATCGCCGAGGAAGACGCGCTCGCGCTGATCGCCGGCTACTCCAGCGGTGACGCGCGCAACGCGCTGAACGCGCTCGAGGTGGCGGCCAGGCTGGCCGTGGCACGAAGTGCCGCATCGAATGGCGAGCCCTCCCGCATCGACAGGGTGACCGTGGAGGATGCCCTCCAGCAGCGCGTGCTGCTCTACGACAAGCAGGGCGAGGAGCACTACAACCTCATCTCGGCCCTGCACAAGTCCGTCCGCAACAGTGATGCCGATGCCGCGCTCTACTGGCTCGCCCGCATGCTGCGCTCCGGCGAGGACCCCATGTACATCGCCCGGCGCGTCGTGCGCATGGCGGTCGAGGACATCGGGCTGGCCGCGCCCGAGGCGCTCAACCTAACGCTCTCCGCGCGCGATGCCATGGACTTTCTCGGCTCACCCGAGGGCGACCTCGCGCTCGCACAGGCCGTCGTCTACCTGGCGCTCGCGCCCAAGTCGAACGCTGTCTACACCGCATATGGCGAAGCCGCTGCCGATGTCGAGAACACGCGCGCCGAGCCCGTGCCGCTGCACCTGCGCAACGCCCCCACGCGGCTGATGAAGGAGCTCGACTACGGCAAGGGCTACCGCTACGCCCATGACGAGGAGGGCCGGGTCGCCGCGATGGAGTGCCTGCCCGATCCCCTGCGCCACCGCCGTTACTACCAGCCCACTGTCGAGGGCCGCGAGAAGGTGCTTGCCCAGCGCATGGAAGAGGTCCGCCGCTTGCGCGAGCGCACCTAGCTGGTTCGAGCGCTTCAGGCAGAAGGGGCACGACCTCGGCGTGCCCCTTCTGCCGTGTTGCTGCTGCGGCTTACTGGTGCGGGCGGTGCTCCGGAGCCGGTGGCGGAGGCACGTTCACCAGCACCTCGGGCGTCTCCTCCACTAGCTCCGGCAGCGGAGCCGCCAGCGCGATCTTCAGCACCTCGTCCATGCTTTCCACAAAGTGCAGCTTCATCGCCGTCTTCAGGTTCTCCGGCAGGTCGGCCAGGTCCTTTTGGTTGTCAAACGGCAGCACCGCCTCGAAGATGCCCGCGCGGTGAGCCGCCAGCAGCTTCTCCTTTAAGCCACCGATGGCCAGCACCTTGCCCCGCAATGTGACCTCGCCGGTCATCGCAATGTCGCGGCGCACGGGAATCTTGGTGAGCGCGCTGGCCAGCGCCGTGGCCAGCGTGATGCCGGCCGAAGGACCATCCTTCGGGATCGCTCCCTCGGGCACGTGAATATGGATGTCCACGTTGCGATAGAAGTCCTTCGGCAGTCCCAGGTGAAGCGCGCGGCTGCGAATGTAGGAGAGCGCAGCCTGCGCCGACTCCTGCATCACGTCTCCGAGCTGACCGGTGAGCGTGAGCTTGCCCTTGCCGTCCAGCACCTGCACCTCGGTCTGCAGAATCGAACCGCCGACCTCGGTCCAGGCCAGGCCCGTCACCAGGCCCACCTCGTTGCTCTCATGCACACTTGAGTCGCGGAACTTTGGCACGCCGAGAAACTCAGCAATGTTCTTATCCGTCACCTCATCGCGATGCTTGACGCCGTTGTTCACGACGCGGCGCGCCACCTTGCGGCAGACGTTGCCGATCTCCCGCTCAAGGTTGCGCACACCCGCCTCGCGCGTGTAGCTGCGGATGATCTCACGCAGGGCGCCGTCCGTAAAGCTGATGTTCTTCTCGCTCAGCCCCGTGCCCTCGCGCTGCTTCTTCAACAGGTACTGGCGCGCGATCTCCAGCTTCTCGTCCTCGGTATAACCGTGCAGCCGCAGGATCTCCATGCGGTCCTGCAGCGGGCCCGGAATGGTGTGCAGCACGTTGGCCGTCGCCACAAACAGCACCTGCGAAAGGTCATACTCCACGTCGAGATAGTGATCCTGGAAGGCCGTGTTCTGCTCCGGGTCCAGCACTTCCAGCAGCGCCGAGGCAGGATCGCCGCGGAAGTCCGACGCCATCTTGTCTACTTCGTCCAGCATGAATACGGGGTTTTTCGTGCCGGCCTTCTTCATCGACTGGATGACCTGGCCCGGCAGCGCGCCGATGTAGGTGCGGCGGTGGCCGCGTATTTCGGCCTCGTCGCGCACGCCGCCCAGCGACATCCGGACAAACTTGCGGCCCGTCGCTTTCGCAATCGACATGCCGAGCGAGGTCTTACCTACGCCTGGAGGTCCGACGAAGCAAAGAATCGAGCCCTTTGGATTCTTCACCAGTTGACGCACAGCCAGGAACTCGAGGATGCGCTCCTTGATCTTCTCAAGACCGTAGTGATCCGCGTCGAGCACCTTCTCGGCCTTCTCGATCGAGCGCGTCTCCTTGGACTTCTTCTTCCACGGCACCGCTAGCAGCCAGTCCAGGTAATTGCGCGATACGGTGGACTCGGCCGACATCGGCGGCATCGCCTCGAGCTTCTTCAGCTCCTGGATAGCCTTCTCGAAGACATCCTTCGGCATGCCCGCGGACTCGATCTTCTTCTTCAGCTCGTCGAACTCGCTCTTCTCGCCCTTGCCGAGTTCCTTCTGGATCGCCTTGATCTTTTCGTTGAGGTAATACTCTTTCTGCGCGCGCTCCATCTGCCGCTTCACGCGGGACTGGATGCTGCGGTCCATGTTCAGCTTTTCGATCTCGACGTCCAGCACGCCGGCCACGCGCGCCAGGCGCTCGGCCGGATCAAACACGTCCAGGATCTCCTGCTTCTCGGCAATCTCGAGCTGCAGGTTGGCCGCGATGGTGTCGGCCAGCTTCGCCGGCTCATTCGTCGGCACCGCGGCCATCATCGTCTCGTAGTTCAGCGACTGCTGCAGCTTCACATACTGCTCAAACAGCGAGAGCACCTTGTTCGCAAGCTGCTCAATCTGCGGCGTCACCTCGAGCTGCGTCTTGCCGGTCCTCACCGTGGCAACGAAAAAGCCGTCGGCATCTGTCATCTCTACCGCGCGGCCGCGCTCTATGCCCTCCACCAGCACCTTGATGTTGCCGTCCGGCATCTTTACGCTCTGCACAATGTTTCCAATGGTGCCCACGGCATAGATATCCTCGGCGCGGGGCTCGTCGATACGAGCGTCGTGCTGCGTGGCCAGAAAAATCTTGCGGTCGCCGGTCAGCGCCTCTTCCAGCGCGCGCACGCTTGACTCCCTGCCGACAACAAACGGCGTCATCATGTGCGGGAAGATCACCATGTCCCGGATGGGCATCATGGGCAGCTTGCGAAGATCGCCTTTTTCGCGGCTCTCTTTAGATTGGGTCACAACATCCCCTTTTCAAGTTTAGTTCGCAGTCTGTTAGATGAAATGTAAACCATTACGTTTCGAACCAGGCGCGATGGTTTTCGCAGGGCAAAGCAAATAGCTCATTCGGGAGGCATTAAGAGGTGACGCGGAGGGTTCCCTGGCCCCCTCTCCTCCCTCTTCTGTCCGGCATGCGTGGCCTCTGCCACCCACCCACCTAAAGTTGCAGCCATATCCCATGCGCCCGGGCGAGGCGCACGGCGCGGCCAGGCTGCTACCTTGCACTCACTCCACTGCAGGAGCCTCAAGAGTTCGGGTGTGGAGCAACGAATCACCTTTTGGAGCGCCATCGATGCGAAAATTCCTGGTCAGCGCGGCCGTCAGCGCCGCAATCTCACTCGCCGCGGTCCAAGCACAAAGCAATTACGCCGCATTGAGCGGCACCGTCGCCGACCCGCAGCACCAGGTCATTGCCGGCGCACAGGTGCGCATTACCCAGACCGGCACCGCGACTGCCCGCGAGGAGCACACCAACAGCAGCGGCATCTTTCGCTTCGAAGGACTGCGCCCCGGCACCTACACCGTTGAGATCATTATGGCCGGCTTTGCCCCGCGAAAAGACGTGATCCAGCTCGAGGTCGGCCAGCAGGCGTCTGTCGATCTGACCCTGAGCCTCGGGCAGGAGACGCAGAACGTGACCGTCGCCGCCGCCGCCGAGCTGCTCAAGACCACTGACGCCAGCGTAGGCGAGGTTGTAGACCGGCGCTCCGTGGAGCAGCTTCCGCTGAACGGCCGTAAACTCGTTGACCTGGTGGCGCTCGTGCCCGGCGCGCATGCGGCCGGTGGCGCCCAGCAGGGCAAAACCAACCCGCTCTACTGGCGGCCCGGCCAGAACTCCGCAATCAGCATCAGCGGTAACCGCCCCAACGCCAACTACTTCCTGCTGGACGGTGCCACCAATACCGATCCCACCTTCAACACGCAGAATTTCAGCCCCGCGCCCGACTCCGTGCAGGAGTTCCAGGTGCTTACCGGCAGCTACACCGCGGAGATGGGCGGCGCCGGCGGAGGGCAGATCAACATTGCCACCCGCTCCGGCACGGACCGCTTTCACGGCACCGTCTACGAGTTTCTGCGCAACGGCGCTCTCGACGCGCACTCCTTCAACGACATGGGTGGCACCAAGCACCTGGTGCAGAACAACTTCGGAGCCGCTGCCGGAGGCCCGCTGTGGCGCGGCAGCAACTTCTTTTTTGTCAGCTTTGAGGGCTTTCGCCGCGCCGCTGCAGACTCGATGACGGCGACGGTACCAACCGGAGACGAGGCTGGCGGAGACTTTTCGATGAGCGGGCTAAATATCTACGACCCTGCCACGACCGCGCCCAACCCGGCCTTCAATCCCAGCCTGCCGGTAAGCAGGAGCAACCCGCAAAGCCTCCGTCAGCAGTTTCCCGGCAACGTTATCCCGCGCGATCGTCTCAGCCCGGTCGCTCTCCTCATGCTCACAAAATATGTGCCCCGCCCCAACCTCAACATGGGCCGGAACGGAGGCAGATCTATGAACGGCCAGCCTGGCGTGGTGGGCGCAGGCGTGGACGCGAACAACTACCTCGACGTCCGCAACGAGGTCAACAACACCGATCAGGGCACGCTGCGGCTGGACCATGACTTCGCCTCTGGCACGAATGCATTCTTCCGCTACAGCGCGCAGGGCGAGCGCGGCTTTATGCCTGAGAACCTGCCCGGCTTCGGCTTCTTCCATGACAATCTCTCCCAGCAGGGCGTACTCGGGTTGAGCCAGGTCATCAGCCCGTCCATACTGAATACCCTGTCGCTGGCCATCTCACGCCTGAGCCTCGGTCACACCACCGAGAGCGCAAACAGGACGGACATCGTGAGCGAGCTTGGCATCAGCGGCATAGGCTACGGCGGCCCGGGAGCCTGGGGCGCGCCATACTTCAACCTGCAGGGCTACTCGCCTATGGGCGACAGCTACGCGGCCACACCGATGCGCGCCTGGGACACCATCCTCGAGGCACGAGACACACTGAGCTGGCAGCGCGGTGCGCACGGGATCAAGTTCGGCGGCGCCTACCAGTGGTACATCTGGCCCATGTGGGGCTTCTTCCAGAACCGCGGTTACTACCAGTTCACCAGCGGCTTCACCAGTGAGACGCTGACCAACGACGGCACCGGTTCGGCGCTGGCCAGCTTCCTGCTCGGCCTGCCCGTTGTGCGCCAGCGCCAGGCCGGTGTGCCACAGATGAATCTCCGCCAGTGGTATGCCGATGCATTCGTCCAGGATACCTGGCGGCTCACCAAGACCACCACGCTCGACTATGGCCTTCGCTATGAGTACATGAGCCCGCTGCGCGACATCACCTATACCAACAGCAACCTGACCTTCAACGACAGCGGCGTCCCCTCGCCCTTCATCGGCGGCCAGCAGGGCTATCCACGCGGGCTGATGTATCCGAACAGGACCGACTTTGCGCCGCGGTTCGGGCTGGCGCAGAACGTGCCCGGCCTCGGCCTTGTCTTCCACGCGGCCTACGGCATCTTCTTCACACCCGTGGACATGAACACGTGGTGCAACCAGCGCCACAATGTTCCCTACGTGTTCCCGGAGACCGGACAAAGCGATAACTTCACTCCATCCCCCGCCATCGCCAACTTCGACTTCGGCCAGCCGGTGCTCGGCAAAACGGTGATCAGCTTTACCGGACTTCAGGTCAACGCGCGCCCGCAATACGTCCAGCAATGGAGCGCGAGCGTGCAGAAAAGCCTCGGCAAGGAGACGACCCTGGAGTTGGGCTACATCGGCTCCGGTGGGATTCACCTCCAGCGCGCGCACCTCATCAACAACGCGCAACCCGGGCCGGGTCCCGTCCAGCCGAGGCGCCGTTTCAGGAGCATGAGCTTCGTACCGGGAACGGTACTGCCCCCGGACGTGCAGGTGGCCGATCCGTCCAACCCGCTCGTCACACCCGTGAGCACTATCAACCTGCTCGAAAACACGGCCCGAAGCTGGTATGACGCCGGCTATGTGGACCTGCGCCGCCGGTACGCGCGAGGCCTGAGCCTGCTGGCGAATTACACCTTTGCCAAAAGCCTGTCCAATGCGCCTGACTTCCGCTCGCCCATGTACGAATCGGCCATTCCGCAGAACAATGACGACCTGCAGGCGGAGAAGGGCCCGGCCGGCGACATCCGGCACCGGTTCTCGCTCAGCGGAGTCTACGACGCACCGGCCTGGAAATACTCCCGACTTACGAGCGCAGTCACGCGGGACTGGCGACTTTCTACGATCTACCAGGTCGAAAGCGGCTACCCGATGACCATCTCGGTCTTCGGTGACACGGCGAATGCCGGCACTGCGCTAGGAGAAAATCCCATTCGCGCCAACTACACCGGACAGAAGATCTTTCCCAATGGCACGCGAAGCGCACGGCAGTGGTTCAACCCGGCAGCGTTTGCTGCGCCGCCCGCTTACACCTTCGGCAACACGGGGCGCAACGCGGTCTACGGGCCGGGCCTGCAGACACTGGACAGCGCAGTGGTGCGGTGGTTCGATCTCACGGAGCGGATGAGGCTTGAGGCACGCGGTGAATTCTTCAACGCGCTGAACCAGGTCAACTACGACGTCCCCAACCGCTTCGTAAACACTGCCGGCTTTGGAACCATCACCGGCGTGATGACACCTGGCAGGCAGATCCAGTTGAGCGGGCGCCTGTCCTTTTGAAGGACGCCGGAGAGAGGCGGGCTTACCCAACCGTCTCCAGCAGCGCGGCAGGCCGGTGGCTGGAAACCGAGCGTTCCCGGTAGTACTGCTGCGCCGCGGTGTCCTCCACCTCATTGTTCAGCCGCATGGCTTCTTCATAGCGGTCGAGCCTGCGGCTCGGGTTCTGGATGCCAACCTTGTCCAGCGTAGACCTGCGGGCGGACTTGTCAAGGTAGTCCTCGCCGCTCTTCGTGTAGTAGTGGTTCAGCCAGGCGTGCTCCGCTGTGGGCGGATTTGAAATGCTGCCGTAAACCGGCGTACCCAGTTCGTTAACCGCGGCCCGCATGCCACGGTAGTACCACGCGTGCGAGTTGCGGCAGGCCGTCACGCACTCCGGACGGACAAAGCTCTTGATGTGGCGATTCGGCCCCGGCGCACGGCGCGTGTAGGCGGCAATAACCGGTGCGGCAGGCCGCTGCCTGTGTCCGCTTGATCCAAACATCTTCCAGTGCAGCGCAACGGCCGGATAGTCCGCATACCTGTCCAGAAAGTCGCCAATGCTGCTGTGGTCGCGCACTACGAGAAACTCGTCCGCATCGATAAAGCCTACCCACCGGAACCGCCCGGCCGCCCGGCGGATGCAGTCCTCCTCCGCTCCCGGAGAGGCAGGCGTG
>CAYQYM010000072.1:0-9120 GCA_964421715.1 uncultured Acidipila sp. | reverse complement strand
TCTTCGGGGCTGACAGACAGCGTACTGTGGCCCGGTGCTGGTTGCCGATCCGCGAAATCGCGCGGTCGCAGCCTTCCACGCGGGATGGCGCGGCACACTGAGGCGCATCGTCGAGGGTGGCATCGGGCGCATGCGCCTGGAGTTCGGTTCTGACCCGGCGGACCTGGTCGCCGTAATCGGCCCCGCTATCGGCCAGTGCTGTTATTCAGTGGGTGAAGAGGTGCGGCATGAGTTCGAGTCGCAGTTCGCCTATGCCGAGGAGATGTTTCGCGAAGTTTACGATTCGGACCCGGTCAGGGAGAAGTACCCGCTGCTGTTTCTTACCGCCCGTGCGCCGGTCCACAGCAATATAGGCCCCAGCCTGCACCTGGACCTGGTGGAGGCAAACCGCCGGCAGTTGCTCGACGCCGGAGTCCGGCCCGAGTCGGTCGAGACGGCAGGGCAGTGCACAAGCTGCAACCCGGAGAGATACTTTTCTCACCGCGGCGAGCACGGATTCACGGGCCGCATGCTGGCCGTAATTGGCGTGAAAGGCGAGTCAATCCGGGGCAAATAAGTGCAAAAATTTGCGCACGTCCGCCATGCTATTGCGCTCAAATCCTCAGAAAACACGCACTTTTAGCTATTTTGCGCGTCACGCACAAATAGGCGGATCAGGCAGCGGGGTCGCTGGCCTCGGGCTCTGTCGGATTCCTGCCGCCCGGATTTACCAGGTCGCGTAACTCCTTGCTGGGCTTGAAGTAAGGAACCTTCTTGGCAGGAACTTCCACCTTGGCTCCTGTCTTGGGATTGCGCCCGATGCGCGGCTTGCGCTGACGGATACGAAAGCTGCCGAAGCCGCGAATCTCGATCTTGTCGCCTGATTTCAGGGCCGCCACGACGGAGTCGAAGATCGTGTCCACGATGATTTCGCTGTCACGGCGGGTAAGGTCTCCCAGGCGTGTCAACTCCTCCACAAGTTCTGCTTTCGTCATGATCTTTGCTCCGGATCGGGTCGTCCAGTTGAACGGTAAATCCTTATCAATCATAGTAGATGCGGCTTTTCCCATCTATTGCCAAAGAAAATAAAAGCCCGGGCGCCGCTCGAGCATCTCGGCTGGATTGCGCACCAGGTCATTGGCGTTGCCGATGAGCGACAGCAGGCCGGCGCGCTTTGCCTTGGGCTTGACGACATTCGGTTCACCGGAGATGCCGACCTGTTTTGCGGTGGCGAGCAGCGCATCGCGAAATCCACCCTCGTGGTCGATGAGATGAAGTGGAAGGGCCTGCTGGCCGGTCCAGACCTGGCCGGTGGCCAAGGGAGCGAGTTGCGCGGGCGAGATGCCGCGGCCTGCGGCGACATCCCGGATGAACTGCTGGTGCATGTTGTCGACGAGGCCCTGGAAGTAGGCGCGCTCCTCCGGTGTGAGCGGACGCGTGGGAGATCCTGCGTCCTTGAACGAGCCGGCCTTGAGCACCTCGGGCCTGAGCTTGGCCCACTTCAGCAGGTCACCGTACTCGGTCCACTCCATGATGACGCCGATGGAGCCGACAACGCTGGCATCGTTGGCATAGATGGTGTTGCTGCCGGAGGCAATGTAGTAGGCCCCGCTGGCTCCGAGGCTCTCGATGGAGGCGACGATTGGCTTGCGCTTTTCGCTGCGGATATGGTGGACCTCGTTGTACACCTCCTGCGAGGGTGCGGCGCCCCCGCCGGGAGAATCGATGTGAAGAATGATGGCCTTTATCGAGGCATCGTCGTCAAACTTGTGCAGCTGGTCGACGAGGGTGTCGGCGTCCATGATGACGCCGTCTACATCAACCACGCCAATACTGCTGGTGCCGATGGGGGCAAGCGTGCCACCGCTGAAGGTGCGGGCCAGGGCGTAGCCAAAGACTGCCAGCACAACCACCAGGGAGAAGAAGAGGCCGCCGCCAAGCAGCACCCAGAACCGGCCGGAACGTCGCTTCACATCGTTCATACGGGCGAGTGTAGCACCGTCCAACGGCATATAATCACGGTGACCTGGCAGCCTGAACCCGCATGAATCCTGAGTACAGTATTGTGATCCCGGCCTATAACGAGAGTGCGCGCATTGGCCAGGCGCTGAAGCAAGTGGCGACCTGCATTGCGCAGCGCCGTTGGCGGGCCGAGGTCATCGTGGTGAACGACGGCTCCACGGACAGCACGGCTGCGATAGTGCAGGACTTTGCCCGTGCAAACCCGGCCGTGCGCCTGGTGGAGAACGCCGGGAACCGGGGCAAGGGCTTCAGCGTGCGCAACGGGATGCTGCATGGCTCGGGCGAGATAGTGATGTTCACCGACGCGGACCTCTCGGCGCCGATGGAAGAGGCGGAGCAGCTGTTTGCGGCGATCCGGGCCGGGGCAGACATCGCCATCGGCTCGCGATGGCTGGAACGCGGTCGGCAGACGATTCACCAGCCGCTCTACCGCCAGTTTTTTGGCCGGTGCTTCAACGCGCTCACGCGCATGGTGATGCGGCTGCCCTACGCCGACACGCAATGCGGATTCAAAGCCTTCCGGCGCAGCGCGGCGCAAACTATCTTCCAGTTGCAGCGGATCGACCGCTGGGGCTTTGACCCTGAGCTGCTGTTCATTGCGCGCAAGCGCGGCTACAGCGTGGCGGAGGTGCCGGTGACCTGGGGTCACGATGAGCGCACGCGCGTCAGCTATCTGAAGGACGGGTTGAAGATGCTGGAGGAGCTGGCGTATATCCGCTGGAATGCGCTTACCGGCGTCTACAGCCGGGAAGTGGAAGATCCCATTCCGGAGCCTGCGGCCAAGGTTTAATGCAGGCCGGTGCGGACCAGCCTGGCCGGGGAACAATCTCAGATGGCCAGTGCCGCGCCGCCACGGAATGCGGCACCGTGTTGAAGTGCCGCCACGCGAGCCTGTTCCGGCGGGTGAGGCAAGCTGGGTGGACCGCATCTTTTTCTTTCCGCTCCGCATCCCTCAGGATGTAGGATTCGCTACAAACAGGCGGGAGGATGTGCTTCATGGGCTCACGCGATGTTGAAGGTGCCGGGGATCGATCTCCGGCTCCGCCGCAGACGCAGGAAGAGATCGGCGAAGAGGGGCGAAAGATTCGCCGGCTGCAGTTGATGATGAACATGGTGATGTCGGTGATAAGCCAGGATGCCTCGCTCACCGTGGACCAGGCGGCGGAGATGATTGCGGATAGCCGCCGGGCTGCCCTGGCAATGTTTCCTGACAAGGAGCTCGCCTATAACCTCATCTACAGGCCGCGCCTGCAGCGGCTAATGCGCGAACGTTATCGAATCCAGTAAAGCAACCCGCAACTCACCGCTGCTCGGAAGAGATCATGCGAAAGGTGATCGTGCCCCAGAAGAGGCGGGCGCGCATCTGCACCGGCATGTGACGTTCATCGTCCGTGTACCAGATCCAGATATTGCCGCGATTTTTAATGACGCCGGCGTCGGCGTGCGGCTGCACGCGCACAGTGTGAAAGGTTCCCGCAGGGACGCGTACCTCTTCCCTGCCCTCGACGACCATGGTGACGGGCAGCGTCCGCATGGCATCCGAGACGGGCATCTGAAAGCGCTGGCCGACCTCAAGCGGCTGCGAGGCGGCGTAGAAGATGGCCGAGAGCAAATCCGTGACGCAGCCGGGGATGGGCGAAGAGAGGTGGCGCGTGATGCCGGAGACGAGGTTTTTCTCTTGGAAGACGGCGGTGTTGCGGGCGTATTGGAAATCAAGCCGGGAGTTGACCTGGCGGCGTCCCTCCTGCAGTTGCTTCGAGAAGAGGATAGAGCAGCCGGTGCGGCGATCTAAAGCGGACTGGAAGCGGTCGCTGACGCGATAGAGAAGGTTGACGGCGCCGACGGAATCAGCAGTGGCGGTGACGCGCTCGACGTCTCCATCCTGCTCAAGATGCAGCGCGGTGGTACCGGCAGGAAAGACGCGCCAGTCCACGGTGTAGTTCAGCGTCTGCCGTTGCGGGAAGCTGTAGCCCGGGCGCGGTGCGGTGAGCCGGGGCAGGTTCGGAGGCAGGGACGAAGGAGCTGTCTGCGCGGCAGACGCGGCGGCACAGAATACGAGGGGCAGGAGCCGGCGCGACAAGAAGATCAATGGCCACTCACGAACCAGGAAGTATGTGTGCCCAAAATGTACACGAGCTTCGCTACGAGCACGAGGTAGATAGCCGCCGCCCCCACCAGTGCATTGTACTCGCGGTGCCTGCGGTAGAGGGCGGGAGAGAAGGCGCCCGCGGAGGCGCCGTGCATGCGGGCTGGCGTGAGGCGCGGAAGCAGGCGCGGGACGCGGCGGCAGTAGTCGTCAAAGCCGGGAAAGCTGGAGCGGAGGTAGGACTCCTCCCCGCGAATGACGGGCACATAGACCGCGATAAAGAAGACGGCGAGCAGGGCTGCGACCCAGGGGCTGCGCGAGGCCAGCGCAAAGCCCGCGGCGATGAGCACGGAGCCGAGGTAGAGCGGATTGCGCGTGTGCGCGTAGGGGCCGGTGGTGGTAAGCTCGCGATTTTTTTGGACGTAGCCCGATGCGTAGCCGCGCAGCCACAGGCCGGGCAGCACGAGCAGCAGGCTGAAGCCGAGAGAGGCCGGGACGGGCCGCGCAAGCACAACGTAGACGACGGCGAAGACAAAACCGAGCGGGACGCGGATGCGGCGGGCGATGCGGCTCCAGGTGACGGGGCTGGATGAATTGCGGTCAGCTTGCGGCATTGCCTCCTAGTCTCTCAGAAGTGCAGTGGCAGCCTCGAGGACGGCCTCTGGGGTGATGGTGAGCAGCCCCGCCTCTGGCTCGGCACGGCGGGCGTGGTCGCGGCGGCTCTCAGGATGGCGCAGAACGCGGAAGCGGCCGCCGAAGGGCCCGTTGCGCGCCGGGTCCGTGGGGCCGAAGATGCCGACGACGGGGCGGCCGAGCGCGGAGGCGAGATGCAGCGGGCCAGTATCTCCGGCAATGACGAGCTGCGCGCGGCGAATGAGAGCGATGAGCTGGCCGATGCCAGGCGAGGTGGCGACGCCGCCTGCTGCTTGCGCAACGTGGGCCGCGAGCGGCTCTTCTCCGGGGCCGGCGTTGGCCACGATGCTATAGCCCTGGGCGGCGAGCGCGCAGGCGACGGCGGCGTAGCGCTCCACCGGCCAGCGCTTGGCACCCCAACCTGCGCCGGGGTTGAGCAGCACGAAGCGGCTGGCGCCGGTGATGGAATCGCACCAGCGCTCGGCGTCGGGGTCGAGCGGCAGCGCGGGGGCGAGCATGGGCAGCGGCTCGCAACAGATGGCCTCGGCGACTTCGCGGGCCCGCTCGATGACGTGAACGCTGCGGGTGTCGATGCGCTCGGTGAAGAGCAGCCGCGCAAGTGGCTCACGCGGGGTAGCCTCGCCGACGACGCGCGGAGCACCGGACCAGCGGGCCAGCGCGGCGCTGCGCACGGCTCCCTGCAGATCGAGCCCGACGTCATAGCGGCCTTCGCGCAGCGCACGACGCGTGGCGCGGAGTTCGCGGAGAGTTTGGCGGGCAAGCGGCGCGCGGGCCCAGCGCTTAACGGGAACAAGATGGACGCAGTTGACCAGCGGCATGCTGGCGCCCGAGGAGAGCAGCTCGACCCATTGCGGCTCAACGGCCCAGCCGATGTGCCACCCAGGGTGCACGGCGCGCAGCGCAGTGATGGCCGGGAGGGCATGCAGAATGTCTCCCATGGCACCCAGCCGCACCACGAGGACGCGCAACGTGCTGTTCATGGCGAGCAAAGTACGATTCTAGCTCACGGTGCGGGCAGCAGGGGATGAAGCGCGGAGAGCACGGCGGCCTCATCATCAAAGGAGACGAGCAGCCCGGGGGCTGCGAGAGTGAGCTCGGCCTCAAGCTG
Organism: uncultured Acidipila sp.; assembly: GCA_964421715.1. GTDB lineage: Bacteria > Acidobacteriota > Terriglobia > Terriglobales > Acidobacteriaceae > CAYQYM01. Next base: position 3,271 of record CAYQYM010000072.1, on the reverse strand, counting down.
CTGGCGGAACGTGCGCGGCAGACGCACAAGGTCCTTTTCCGTAGTGAGCACGGTGTGAGCCTGATGGCGGCGGGCGAGCGCGAGAATGCGCGTAATGTCAGTTGCGGTGTAGCGATGATGATCGCGAAAGTGTAGATCTGCCTTGACGTCGATGCCGTGTGCGGCGAGAGCGCGCAGGAACTCCTGGGGATGCGCGATGCCGGAGAAGACGATGCCGCTTGTGATACCGGGCGGCAGCGCGAGGCGGCGGCGGATGATCCAGACGGGGATACGCGAGGGAAGCCGCTCATGGAGTGCGGCGTCCTCCGCGCGGAGGACGAAAGCGGAGGCGCGGCGCAGCGCGCTGAGCGGCTCACGCAGACGGCCGGCGGGCAGCAGGCGCGCGGTGAAGTCCGTGTGATGCAGCACGACTATGTCAAAGGCGCGGGCGAGGCGGCGGTGCTGGAATGCATCGTCGAGCAGGTGAAGGCGCGGGCCGGGAAGCTCGGATTCGGCAAGCAGGCCGGCGCGGTGACGCTCCGCGCCGACGTAAACGGGCGCGCCGGTGTGGGCGGCAATGAGAAGCGGCTCGTCGCCGAAGCGCGCGGCAGGATCATCCAGGGCGGGCGAGAGCTGGACCCGCTCAATGGCAGTGGAGGTGCGGCCGTAACCGCGTGACAGGACATCGACGGCGATACCGCGCGATTGAAGCAGGCGAACGAGCGCGATAGTGAGCGGCGTCTTGCCCGCTCCACCGAGGGAGAGATTGCCGATGCTGACGACGGGCCACGCAAGCTGCCGAGGATGCGTGAGGCCGCGCGCGCTGGCATGTTCGCGCAGGTACAGCGCCGCCTGGTAGGGCCAGGAGAGTGGCGCGAGTGCGGCCTGGGCAATGCGGTTCACGGAAGCGGCTCCGCAGCAGGAAGCAGTGCAAGTAGAGCTTCGAGCGTGCGCTCCGTGGCGCCGGACTCGCGCTCGAATACGGAGCGGCTGCGCGCGCCGAGGGCGCAGGCCGCGACTGGGTCTGCGAGCAGGCGATTGAAGGCCGCGGCCAGCGACTGCGACGGATCATCCGGCTGTGTATCTGCAAGGACGAGGGCCTGCTCTGCAAGCAGCGCTCCGACAATGCCGCGGAAGTTAGAGTAGTGCGGTCCCATGATTGTGGGCACGGCAAACTGCGCGGGCTCGAGTGGGTTGTGTCCGCCGGCGGGAACGAGGCTGCCACCGACAAAGGCGAGGGTGGCAAGCGAGTAGAGGCTGGCGAGTTCGCCAATCGAATCCACCAGAAAGATGGAGCCGGGAACGACCGGGACGGGATGTTCGACCCAGGCCGAACGGCGATGCCATGGGCGAGGCTGCCCGGAGAGCAATGCGGCTACCTTGGAGAAGCGCTCCGGGTGACGCGGCGCGAGCAGCAGGACGGAACCAGGTGGCGCGGCGGCGAGAATGGCGGCTTCTTCGCCTTCGAGCGTGCTGCCACAAACAATCACCGGCGCTCGATCGGACGGCGGTGGAAGGTGCGTGCGCAGCGCGCGGACAAGGGCAGACGCGCGCGCGCTGCGCACGTCGTACTTGAGATTGCCGGTGACCCGGACCACGGGCGCGCCGAGCGAACGGAGGCGGGCGGCGTCCGCCTGCGACTGCGCGAGCACGAGCGGAATGCGCGCGAGCAGTCGACGCCAGAGGCGCTGCAGGCGCCGGTAGCGCGGCCACGAGCGGTCAGAGATGCGCGCGTTGACGACAGCAACGGGAATGCGGGCGCGGCTGCACTCAACGAGCATGCGAGGCCACAACTCGCTTTCGACGAGCACGAGCAGCGACGGACGAAGAACGCGCAGCCAGCGGCGAACGGCAAAGGCGAAGTCGAGCGGGTAGTAGAAGACCGAGCCGCGGCCGAAGCGCTCGCGGGCGAGCCGCTGACCAGTGCGGGTGGTGGTGGAGATGTAGACGCGGCAGCCGGAGCGCTCGCGCAGTACGGCGGCGAGACGGCTGACGGCGAGCACCTCTCCAACGGAGACGGCATGAATCCAGATGACCTGCTGGCCGCGCGCGGGCCGCGCGAGCCGGGCGGGGATGAGGCCGAGGCGTTCGCAAAAGCCTTCGCGGTACTTGCGATGCGCGAGCATGCGCGCCAGCCACCAGGGCGCGCTCAGCCCCAGTGCGGACATCAGTGCCAGGCTGTAGAGCAGTCCGCTCACACATCTCTCTTTACGCAGGTCTTAAGGGAAGATGATAATCGGGCTTGACCGTATGCGCTCGCGCCTTTTCCCGTCGTTCCTTTTGGCCGTGGCTTTTATTCCACTACTGGCGCATGCGGCCGATCACACGCCGCCCGCGGCGCAGCCGGCCGCGAACTATTCCGCGCAGGACGCACACCCGGATGTAAAGGTGACGATTGCAGCCGACCCCTGCGACACCGAGCAAAAGTGCGGCTTTCTGCGGGTGCATTACCTGCGCGCGGATATGATGCCGATTCGCGTGATCGTGACCAACGACGGCGACCGGCCAGTCTCGCTAAACGATGCAAGGATTCACTTAATCAGTGCTGCGGGCGACCAGATTCCGGCGGCGGAACCCGAAGACGTGGAGCGGCGCTCAACGCGCAACGGCGGAGGTGCCGCGAATATCCCGCTGCCTGCTCCGCTGCCGCCGATCCGCAGAAAGCCGAAGAATGCTGACAAGCAGATCGAGCAGGACTTCTCAGAGCTTGAATATTCGGCGCTTGCAGTGGAGCCGCACACCACGCGCGCAGGCTACCTCTGGTATGACCTGAGCGGGCTGGGGCCGACGCCGCTCAAAGGTGCCAGGCTCGAGCTGCGCAAATTGCGCGATGCGGATGGCAAGGAGCTGTTCGCCTTCGAGATACCCTTTGACAAGTACCTGGCGGCCTCGCACTGAAGCCTAGTGCGGGATGCTATCTGCGGCGGACTCGCGGCGCTGCGCCTTGATGCCGCGGTAGATTGCGAGCTCACGGTCGGCATCTGCCGCGCGCCCTGCGCGGCGGTAGGCAATTTGTAACTGGTAATGAACGTAATCGGGGCGGGGGTCGGCGTGGGCCGCGGCCTCGAGATGCTCGATAGCCTCGCCGGTCTTTCCGTCTTCAAGCAGCACCTTGCCGAGCTGATACTGCGCAGGCCCGTAGCCGGGTGCCAGTGCGACAAGGCTCTGAAGCAGGCTTGTAGCCTCGTCGCGATGCGAGGTGGCGAGCAGCGCGTAGGCGAGCAGGTACTGCGCCTGCGTGTTGGAGGGGGCGAGCCTGAGCTCGGCACGCAGCTCGGGTTCGGCCTCGGCG
>CAYQYM010000071.1:0-9235 GCA_964421715.1 uncultured Acidipila sp. | reverse complement strand
TCAGCAACCCGGTCACTGTCTACGTTCACCCGCCCATCTCCGCCATCACCATCCCGGATCCCGCCCTGCCCGGACCCGGAGGCACGCCGCCGCTCGGCTGCGTCTCGCAGAACCAGCAGCTCCGCGACGCCAAAGGCAACGTGCTGCCGCTGACCGCCGAGACCACCGTGCTCGATAACAGCGGCAACCCTATCGACCCACGCTACGTCGGCAATATCACCTTCGGCGCCGTCACGCCCAACATCGTCTCCATCAGCCAGACGACCGGCACCAATGGCGTCGCCACGGCTGAGCAGCCCGGCTCCACCGTCATTACGGCCACGCTCTCGCAGGTCACCTCTGCCGCCGGCTACTTCTACACCTGCCCACCGGCCAGCATCAACCTAGCCGTCAACGGCAACAACGCCGTCACCGTGCGCCCCGGCAGCCCGCAGAACATCAGCACCACCGTCACTGACAGCAAGGGAGTAAGCCTCGCCGGAGTTGTGCTCGACTACAGTTCCACCCAGCCGACGCAGGCCCCGGTCAGCAGCCTCGGCCAGATTAGTTCGATCTTCCCCACCACCGCGGCCATCACCGCCATCTGCCAGCCCGGCACCTGCAACCCCGCGCCGGTGAATAAGATTGGCGTACTCGGCAACGGCCTGCCCGTAGTCGCCAATCTCATTAACGCCACCTCTACCGGCCGCAGCAGCACGCGGCTCTGGATGGCCTCGCCGCAGTCCCAGTTCTTTACTCCCATTGACCTCTCAAACGGCAACGTGGGCACGCCCGTCAAGCTGCCCTATACGCCCAACTCCATGGTCATGGACCAGAACGGCCTGAATATCTACATGGGCAGCTACCGTGAGCTGATGACCGTCAGCACCGGGACCAACGGCCTCAGCAAGGAGGATGTGAACGTACCCGGCGTCGTCCTGGCCGTCTCGCCAGACGGCGGAACCGTAGTCATCAACGACCAGATCCGCAAGGTCATCTACCTCTACACGCCAGCCAACGGCTCGTTCACCAGCATCGGCGGGCTCGCCACGCGCGCCGCCTTCTCGCCCGACGGCAAGAACCTCTACATCGTAGGCCCTGCCGCGTTATACGTTCACAACGCACAGACCGGCTGGAGCACCTATGACATCAGCGCCACCCAGCCGGGCCGGAGCTGCACGCTGGACAACACCAGCGCCCAGCCCTTCTGCTCGCCTGACATTGCCGTCACCATTCCCGCCGCCGGACAGTTCATCAGCGGCACCACCACCACCGCGCGCAGCTTCTGCCCCAACGCCTCGGCCACCCCGCCCTACTATCCCCCGGCTGGCTCCGTTCCGGCTGCCACAGACCACGTGACCGCAACCGTTGACGGCCGCCACATCCTCGGCGCCAATGCAGCCGGTCAGCTCTCCGACATTCAGTTCTCCACCACGGGGCAGGACCCCGGCATCGCCTTCGCCGGTCCATGCCCGGGCTACAACGGCCCACCACTGCAGTTCCAGACCACGCTCAACCAACTTGTCCTCTCCGGCATTAGCCCCACTGCCATCGACCAGGTGCTCGCCTCGCAGGACTCCACCATTGCGTTCGTCACCTACTCGGGCGCGAACGCAAATGGCGTGCTGCCGGCCTATAAGCTCTCCGGCAGCGCCGGTGCAGCAGGCACGCTGCAGAATATCCAGCTCTCCGGCAGCGCAGGTGCTCCGCTGGCCGGCATCTTCAGCCCGGACAACACCACCTTCTTCGTCGGCACCTCGGGCGACAACCTGGTCCACTTCATCAACGTCCTGACGCTGACGGAGACCCGGACGATTGACCCCAGGCTCGTTGATCCCAGCGGCAAGCCGGTGCCGGTGCAGTTCTTCGTCACCAAGGCCAGGCCAACCACCTAGCCGACCGCTTCCCAAGACAACAGGGCCGTCTCAAGCAGGAGACGGCCCCTTTCTTTTTTGCGCTGGATTCGATTCAGAATTCAGCGGTTCCGGGCTGCCGCGCGTCGCATATCACCGCCCTCGCCTTCCCGGCCCCTACCAGATAGCGCACCGGCTCGCCGGCGCCATCGGCTGGCCTGTCCTGCAGCTGAACGCCTTTTGGAACTCCGGCAGGTTCACCACGACGCCGTTGACGCGGAAATTCTCCGGGGAATGCGGGTCGACCTGTGTACGCAACCGAACCTCCTTCGGCCGCGTGTTGGCACACCAGCCCTGCGCATACGCCACAAAGAACTGCTGCACGGGCTTGAGGCCCCCATAAGCCGCTCCGCCTTTAGCCTCCAGCGCCGTGCCCGCCTGCCGCGCACGGTCCAGGTACGCCACGAACGCCAGTTTCAGCCCGCCCAGGTCGGCGATGTTCTCGCCCAGCGTAAGACGCCCGTTCACATGCAGGTCGTCCACCGCCACGAAGCCGTCGTACTCCTTGACGACACAGTCGGCCCGCTGGTTGAACTCCCCGGTGTCTTCCTTCGTCCACCAGTCTGCGAGGTTTCCATGCGCGTCAAACTGACGGCCTTCATCATCAAACCCGTGCGTCAGTTCATGACCAATCACGCCGCCCGCGTCGCCGTAGTTCACTGCATCATGCTGGCGTGGATCAAAATAAGGCGGCTGCAGGATGCCGGCAGGAAAGTTGATGTCGTTCAGCCGCGGGTTGTAATACGCATTGACCGTCGGCGGACTCATCTCCCACTCCCCGCGATCCACCGGCTTCCCAATCTTCTGTATCTCCCGCCGCTGCGCAAAGACCGCAGCCCGCTCCGCGTTGCCCAGCGCGTCTTCCGGCTCTACCGTCAGGCTTGAGTAGTCTCGCCACTTATCCGGATAGCCGATCTTGTTCGCCACTGCGTTCAGCTTCTCCCGGGCGCGCACCTTGGTTGCCGGGCTCATCCATGTCAACTGGTCGATCTCCCGCCCCATCGCCGCCTCTACATCCTTCGTCAGGGCCTGCGTGCGCACCTTGTCCTCGGGCGGAAACCGCTCTGCCACGTACACCTGGCCCAGCGCCTCGCCCAGTGAGCCGTCCACCGCGTCCACGCAGCGCTTCCACCGCGCCTGCCGCTCGGGCTGGCCTGAGAGCGTCTTGCCATAGAAGGCGAAATTCTCCTCGTCGAACGCAGAAGGCAGCACGGTCGACGGCAGGTGCCGCACTGCTACCCACCGCAGGTAGGTTTTCAGATCGTTCAGGCTGGTGCCCTCGATTGCCTGGTGCAGCGCCGCGAAGTAGGCAGGGCTGGTCACATTCAGCGCTGTCACCCGCGGTGCCTGCACGCCCTTTAGATACCGGTCGAACGCAAAGCCCGGCGTCATATGATCGAGCGCCGCCACCGTCTCCTTGTGGTAGAGCTTCGTCGGGTCCCGCCGCTCCACGTTGCTCAACGAGGCTTTGGCCAGCCGCGTCTCCAGCGCCAGCACGGTCGCGGCATCGGCCTGCGCCTTTGCCTCCGCCTCCCCCAGCAGCGCGAACATCTTCGCCACGTGTGCGCGGTAGGCCTCCCGCAGCCTCACCGAGGCCTCGTCTATCCGCTCGTAGTAGCCCTTCTCCGGAAGCCCTAACGAGGCCTGGTCAAAACTGGCAATCTGCTCGGTCGCGTTCTTGAAATCCTGCGTAGACCCGAAGTCGAAAAAGGGCGACGCATTCTCAAGCGTCATCGCTGCGGCCAGCTCCGCCAGCCCATCCTTCCCCGTTAGAGCCTCGATCCGCTCCAGCAGCGGAGCCAGCGGCTTCAGCCCCGCCGCGTTGATCGCGTCCAGGTTCATGCATGCCGCGTAATAATCGCCGATCTTCTGCTCGTTCGGCGAACGCCCGCTTCCGCCCGCAGCCGCCCTGTCGAGAATCGACTTCAGCACCAGCCGGTTCTCCTCCATAAGCTCCGTATCCCGCCCATATGAGGCTTGATCCGATGGAACCGGATTCTGCTTCAGCCACCCTCCGCATGCGTACTGGTAGAAGTCCGTGCAGGGATCAACCGACGTGTTCATCAGGGCCGGGTCCATCGTCTTTAAATCCTTGGTCGCCGGGCTGGCCTGCCCCAGCATCGCCGCCGTGGACAGGGTCAACAGTGCCGCCGCGGCCGCCAGCCGCGTCCATCTTCCCAGGTGCATTCATTCCTCTTAAGACATAAGCGGCTCAGGCCGCGCCAGTATGTGTGCAACCATCAGAAGTTGTAACCGCCACGCATGTCAATCACATCGCTGTCACCAGCAGCAGTGCACGGGGAAGGCGTATGGTTTCATTAACGGAGAGAGGGCAATCTGCCTGGAAGCGCAATCTGCGGCCGGAATGCCTACAACCGTTATGCCTGATGCTCAAGGTGTCCGGGCACCCGGCATTGCAGCCTCTCACCCCGACCAGGAGAACGCAGTAAACGATAAAGATGCAGCAGAAGGACAACGCAGCAAGAACCGCCAGACTCACAACGCAATCCGGGCCGCCTGCCGCTGCTTTCTTTCGGCCGCTCTGCCTCGCGCTCGTCCTGCCGCTCGTTCTGCTTGTTGTGCTGTTCTCCGCGGTGGCCCTCGCCGAGAAGGGTCAAAAGGCCTCCCCGGCCCCCGCGCCCGATGCTGCGCAGCCCGCGAAGCGCCTGGCCGTTACACCGCTCGGCTTCCGTCCACCCAACAGTTTCTATCTTGTCTACCGGCTGGCCTCCGTCTCGCTCGACTTCATCGACGACGGTCACCTGCTCTTCACCTTCCGCGTACCCTCCTTGATGAAACGCCTGCCTGAGGACCCGGGCAGCGACGACGACCAGCTCATCCGCGCCGTGGTCCTCGAAATCTCTACCGGCAAGGAGCTCGCCCGCACGGAATGGCGCATGCACGACCGCTCGCGCTATCTCTGGGCCATAGGCGGCGGCCACTTTCTCGTCCGCCAGCGCAACAAGCTCTTCCTCACCGATGCCACGCTCCACCTCAAGCCCTTTCTTGAGGTGGACGGACGCATCGAGCGCATCACTCTCTCACCGGGGCTCAAGCTGCTCGCCATCAGCGCCGTCCAGGCCGACGCCGGCGCAATCAGCAATCCGGACGGCAGCATCCGCATCGGAGACAGGCAGTCGCTTCTCTACGTCGTGGACACGGCGACGCGCAAGCTCATTGCGCGCATCGCAGTCGAGGGCGGCGGTGCCGTTCCCATCCTCGGCGGCGGATACCTGGAGGCGCTCGACTCTGCCCGCAAGACCAACGGCTGGCTCATTCACTTCACGCAGTTTAGCGATCACAAGCAGGACAACGTCACCGAGGTGCAATCCAGTTGCAATCCCGCGCTCATCCCGCTGAGCGAGAGCGTCACCCTGATCAACACCTGCACCTCCAGCTCAGATGACCACCGGGTCATCGCCGCCTCGCTCGACGGCCGCCAGCTTTGGCAGCAGGTCTGGGCCAGCCGCTACATCTGGCCCAGCTTTTCCTTCGCCGCAGACGGCAGCCGCTTCGCCTTCGGCTCACTCCAGGTCAGCCACGATGTCGGCGTGATGGATCCCGTAAACGAAGAGGACATCCGCAGTCAGCTCGTCGGTGTCTTCGATACCCAGTCCGGCAAGCTGCGCCTCGTGAAGAACGCGACGCCCATCATCAGCGCCGGGCAGAACTTTGCCCTTGACGATAATGGCACCCGCTTCGCCATCCTTCGCGATGCAGCTGTCGAGGTCTATGACCTGCCCCGGGCCACGGAGTAGCAGCACGTCCTGCTCCGGCGAATTCTCGCAGGCTGTGCTTCGAATGCAGCAAGCGGCACAACCTCAGGCAGGCAGCTTCTTCCTCGGCCTGTCCAGGGTGGTGCACACCAGGCTCCAGCGCAGAGATGCGCACATCGCTGTGGCGGCCAAAGGAACGCAGCGGAATCGAGGAAGCCTGCATACCTCGGTATGTAGGCGTTGACCGGCCTCGCGCCATCTGCCCTCATTGCAAAAGCGTCATTGCCGCAATGCCGTCCATGCCCGGCCCATACCCATAACCTGTCCAGCGCTACCCGGCGCGATCTTGACCCGCCTCTCCCCAGTCCATAACATTAAAGAGGAAGAGTCCGGGTCATTCGCGATCTTCGACGGATCCTCCGGGCAGTAAAGGGCAGCAGACCATGTCTTCCGAGGTGCGCATCAGTCCGCGCGAGCGGCTGGTGCTTACGGCCATTCTCGAGTCTTACATCGCCACCGGCGAACCGGTGGGCTCGCAAACCCTCGCGCGCGAGCTTGGCAACAAGGAGGGCATGAGCGCGGCCACCATCCGCAACGTTATGGCCGCACTCTCTGAAGCCGGCCTGCTCGATCAGCCGCACACCTCTGCCGGCCGCGTTCCCACCGCCCTCGCCTTCCGCTACTACGTAGGCCAGCTCAGCACAGCGCAGCGGCTGGCACCTCTTCCCACTGAGCGCCGCGAGCAGATAGAGGACAGCTTTGCCGGCGTCAGCAGCAGCCAGCAGTTTCTTGAGCGCACATCGCACGTGCTCTCCGTGCTCTCCAGCAGCGTCGGCGTAGCCCTGGCCGCTGCCGGCGAGCCGCCGGTGCTTGAGCACATTCACTTCTCCCGCCTCGGCGCGGGCCGCGTGCTGGCCGTGCTCGTCACCCGCTCCGGCGCCGTCCAGGATCGCGTCCTGCTGCTCGACCGCGACGTGCCGCTCGCCGAGCTTGAAGCCTCTGCGCAGTTCCTCAATGAAAGCTTTCGCGGCTGGACTGTCGACCGCATCCGCCAGGAGCTGGCCCGTCGCATTCAGGAGCAGCGCAACGAGTATGACCGCCTGCTGCGCTCCGTCGAAGAGCTGGCCCGCAAGGGTGCCCTGGATGCAGGTGCTGCCGGCACGCAGGCCATCTTTGTCGAGGGTGTCGCCAACCTGCTCACCAGCGAGCTCGACCGCGAGCGGCTGCGCGAGCTCCTGCAGGCCCTCGAGGCCCGCCAGCGCGTGGTGGACCTGCTCAACGCCTATGTCGATGCACGGCAGCACAACGTCCGCGTCGTCGTCGGCCTTGGTGAGGCCATGCCCGAAATGGGCGACCTCGTCCTCATCGGTGCGCCGGCGCGGCTGGGTGAAGAGAGTCTCGGCACCGTCGCGGTCCTTGGCTCAACCCGCATCCAGTATCAGGAGACGATGCAGGCCGTGGCCTACATCGCGCAGCTCTCAGAACGTATCCTCCAACCACCTCAGCCCATCTAAATCCCGTGATGGCTTCAAGGCCCGTAAGGACAAACGGACGGACACGCGGGCTGACACAAAATACACTTGCCCAGGCCGCCCCGAACCCCGGCCTTGAGTGCAAGTCTTAAAGGGCCGGCTCCTCCCTAGGAAGACCGCGCCGTGAAAATCGAAGTGATGATGAAAGGTATTCGCAATATATTTATGAGCAACAACCGAGCAGCAAACGATACCACCAGCCGCGGCGGCGAGATGGACGAGAGCCACTTTCCGGATGCCGTCATCGAGACCGCCCAGAATACTGATCCCGACTCCAACCCCGAGACGGCCGTCACCACTGGCGCCGAAGGCCCCGAGGCAACGTCGGAGCCGCTCACGCCCGTGCCGCCGCCCTTCGCCACGTCTCCCGCAACCGACGACGAGCTCGCCCGCACCCGCCAGGAGCGCGACGCGCTGCTCGAGCGTCTGGCTCGCCTGCAGGCCGAGTTTGAAAACGCCCGCAAACGCGAAGCCCGTGAGCGCGCCGAGTTCCGCGACTTCGCCACCGCAAGTGTCGTCGAGCAGTTCCTGCCCGTCGTCGACAATTTCCAGCTCGCCCTCAAATCAGGCGGCACCGCGGAACAACTACGCTCCGGCGTCGAGCTCATCGTCAAACAGATGGAAGACGTGCTGCGGAACCTGCAGGTGCAGCCGATAGAGACCGTAGGCGTCGAATTCGACCCACGTGTGCATGAAGCACTCGACATGGTGGAGCGGCCCGAGCTGCCCGATCACCAGGTCTTTGACGAGGTCCGCCGCGGATATCGCATCCGCGAACGCCTCCTCCGTCCCGCGCTCGTGCGCGTCGTCAGCAACCCGCAACAGAAGGAAGCATGAGCAGAACGGCGAACGTGAAAGCAGATTACTACGAAGTCCTGGGCGTGACCCGCGAGTGCACCGAGGCGGAGCTGAAGACTGCCTACCGGCGGCTCGCCATGCAGCACCACCCTGACCGCAATCCCGGCAACCTCGAGGCGGAGGAGCGCTTCAAGGAATGCAGCGAGGCCTACCAGGTCCTCAGCGACCCGCAGAAGCGCGCCGCCTACGATCGCTACGGCCACGCCGGCGTTGCCGGCACTGCATCCGGTGGCTTCGACGGCAACCCCTTCAGCGGCGGCGGCGCGCAGGATCTCGGCGACATCTTCGGCGACATCTTCGGCGAGATGTTCAACATGGGCGGCGGCTCGCGCCGTCCCTCGCGCATGCAGCGCGGGCGCGACCTTCGCCACGACCTCACCATCGACTTCGCCGATGCCGTCTTCGGCAAAGAGACACAGGTCGCCTTCTCGCGGATGGACACCTGCACCGACTGTCGCGGCACCGGCGCCGCCGACGGCCGCGGTCCCGTCACCTGCTCACAGTGCCAGGGCCGCGGTCAGGTCCGCTACCAGCAAGGCTTCTTCTCCATCGCCCGCACCTGCAGCGCCTGCCAGGGCACTGGCAGCATCGTCACCGAGCCCTGCCGGACCTGCCGAGGAGACGGACGCAGCGAGCAGCAGCACACCATCGAGGTCAAGATTCCCGCCGGCGTCGAAGAGGGCACGCGCATCCGCTACCAGGGTGAGGGCGACCGCGGCCGTTTCGGCGGTCCGGCCGGCGACCTCTACATCGTGCTCTCCATCCGCCCGCACGCCTTCTTTGAACGCGACGGTAACGACATCCACTGCGTCATCCCCATCAGCTTTCCGCAGGCTGCCCTGGGCGATGAGCTCACCGTGCCCACCCTCGATGGAGACATGCGCCTCAAGCTGCCCGAGGGCACGCAGAGCGGCAAGGAGTTCCGCATCCGCAACAAGGGCGTGCCCTTTCTCAACCAGCACGGCCGCGGCGATCTCATCGTCGAGGTCGCCGTGCAGACGCCGCGTAAGCTCACCCGGGTGCAGAAGGAGCTGCTGCGCCAGCTCGGCGACAGCCTCGACGTGGAGAACACCCCCACATCGCGCAGCCTCTTCGCCAAGGTGAAGGAGATGTTCAGCTAACTGCACCTTGCGCGAACGCCGACCTTCCGCGGCAGCTCCCGCATCACAACCACGAGCAGCAAAGCGGCCAGGGCAAACACCCCCGGGCCCCCCGTCTCTTTCACACACTCGACGCG
>CAYQYM010000070.1:0-9299 GCA_964421715.1 uncultured Acidipila sp. | reverse complement strand
CTCCAGCACCTCGGCGCCGTCCCTGCGGGGCAGGTTCAGGTCCAGGATGGTCATGTCCGGCAGGTCGGCCGCCATCTCGTCGATCGCTGTCTGGCCGTCGCTGGCCAGCCGCACCTCGTGCCCATCGGCCTCAAGCCCACGGCGGAGAAATGTGCCCAGGGCCCGGTCGTCTTCCGCTATCAGTAGACGCATTGTTAGGAATTCCTTCGCTTGTATTGCCGCATCCCCACCTTCGCCTGTTCCATGGGTGCGACACAATCCGTTGGTGAGGAGAAATTAAGAGTGATTCCTGAAGGGGGAAGCCGTTCCTGAAACGGGAACAGGCACGCCGCTCGGCCCCGCTTTACCTGCACTCCAGCCGCGCTGCTAGACTGCAGCGGAGGCACATTCAACCGGACATGCGCGACCGCCACTCCAGCAGCCAGAGCCTGACCTTTTTTCTGGGAACAGCCATCACGGACACGCGCGGGCAGCTTCGCGGCGCCCTGAAGGACGTGGCCGTGGGCACGGGGCCCGAGGCCGGCCGCGTGATGGGTTTGGTGATCGGCAGCAGGCGCGCCCGGAGCCTGGTGGCGGCCCGCCAGGTACGCGAGACGCCCAGCGGAACGCTCGAACTGCGCGAGAACGCGGTATTACAGCCACTGAGCGGCGAAGAGAGCCTGATCTTCCTGAGCCAGGACCTGCTGGAACGCCAGATCATCGACGTGCACGGGCGCAAGGTCGTGCGCGTGAATGACGTCGACCTGCAATGGTTTTCTGCCGAGACGGAGCTGGACCTGCGCGTGCGCGAGGTGGAGGTCGGCATGCGCGGCGCCATGCGTCGCCTGCTGCACGGCATGCTGCCGCGCGCCGGCGTGGAGCGTATTGCCCGGCAATTCGCGCCGCGCGTGATTCCGTGGGAGTTCGTGGACATGATCGAGGTAGATCCGGCGCGCCGCGTCAAGCTCAAGATCGAGCACGAGCGGCTGGCGCAGATGCATCCCTCCGATCTGGCGGACATACTCGAGGACCTTGCTCCGGCGGAGCGCGAGGCCATCTTCACCACGCTCGATGAAGAGGTCGCCGCGGATGCGCTGGAAGAGGTCGACCGGAGGCTGCAGAAGTCGCTGGTGGAGTCGCTCGACTCAGGCGTGGCCGCCGGCATCATGGAAGAGATGGACCCGGAGGCAGCGGCGGACCTGCTTGCCGAACTGCCGGAGGCGCGCTCCGAGGCAATCCTTGAAGAGATGGACCCGGAGGAGCGCCAGGAGGTCGAAGAGCTGCTCGAGTTTCGCGAGGACTCGGCTGCCGGGCGCATGACAACAGAGTTCGTCAGCGTTCCCGAGGATGCCGTTGTCGAAGATGCGGTGCGTGCGCTGCGCGAGTTTGAGGGCGATCCCGAGTCGGTGACGGAGATATATCTTCTCGACCAGCATCGCGTACTGAAAGCTGTCGCGCCCTTGCCGCGCATCGTGCTGGCCCGGCCTGAGTCGCGCATGTCCGTGCTGGCCGAGCACCGCTTTGTCAGCTGCAGGGCCGAGGCTCATGAACAGGAGGTCGCGGCGCTGTTTGACAAGTACAACCTCAGGGCCCTGCCCGTGGTGAACGACCAGGGCAGGATGGTGGGCGTAGTCGAGGCCGACCACGTCATCGCCTTCCTGCGCCAGGGCCGCTGATTACTCACTCACTCGCAGCAGAACCGATCCGTGACCGGGCACGGTCGCGGTAAACACCCCATCCTTCGCCTGCATCTCGTGGCCTGTCCACAGGTCGGTGAGTCTGGCGTTCGGTGAGGCTCCTACGTCGCTGAGCTTGAAACTGAGGTTGTTGACCCAGTCCGCACGGTTGAAGAGCGCCACCGCCTTGGCGCCGCCTTCGAGCGGCTTGGCCCACAGCTCTACCGGACCCTCTGCCCACACGCGGTCTCCCTGCCTGCCGAGCTTGTCCTGGTCCACGGCGATCACGGCTTTGTTCGTGAGCAGGGCCAGCGTCCCGGGCGTCATCCGGCTGAGGTCGTTGCCGGCCAGCAGTGGTGCGGCCAGCATCACCCAAAGCGTCATGTGCGTGCGGTACTCTTCCTGCGTCATCTTGCCATTGCCCACTTCCAGCATATCGGGGTCATTCCAATGGCCGGGACCAGCGTACTTTGAAAGACCGGCCTGCGAGAAGCCGATCTCGGTCATCCGCGCCCAAGTGTCATTGATGTCGCCTGTTGTACGCCAAAGATTGCCACCGACGCTGGGGCCCCACTTCCAGACATCGTAAAGTCCGTACTGGCAGAGGCTCAGCACGATGGGCCTTCCCGTGGCGGCGAGCGCGTCGTGCATCTTGCTATAAGCGGCCTGCTGCATGGCAAGCTGACGGGCAGGGTCGTTCCCGGCCTGCTTCTTGATGATCTGGTTGTAGCTGCAGAGGTCGTACTTGAGATAGTCGATGCCCCATGCGGCATACGTCTTCGCATCCTGCGCCTCGTGTCCGTAACTGCCCTCGTAACCCGCGCAGGTCTTCGGTCCGGGTGAGGAGTAGATACCAAGTTTCATTCCCTTGGCGTGAACGTAGTCGGCCAGCGCCTTCATGTCCGGGAACTTCTTGTTCGTCTGGATCTCGCCCCGCGCGTTACGGCCCGCCTCCCATGTATCGTCGATATTCACATAGATGTAGCCGGCATCCCGCATGCCGTTGCTGGCCATGGCATCGGCGGCGGCGCGCACATCTGCATCCGTCACACGCTCGGCGAAGTGGTTCCAGCTGTTCCAGCCCATGGGCGGCGTCGCGGCAAGCTGGCTGGATTGAGCAAGGGTGAAGGCGGCAGGCAGGCAGAGCAAATACAAGGTCCGTTTCAGCAGGCGCACGTTGAGCAAGGGATTTCCCTCCGCCGGAAGTATGGGACTCAAACGAAGCCTTTCGCAACTGACCACGGCGCACAACCCCGGAAAAAGAACGGTGGTCATACAAGGCTGGGGGATCCATCCTATGCGTAAGAGCACTACTGCCTCACTGCTAGTGGGGGTTGGAGCGGCTGCCATCGCTGCAGCGCGCCTGCTCCGAAATACGACTGAACTCGACGGGAAGTCCGTACTGATAACCGGCTCCTCGCGCGGGCTTGGACTGGCCCTGGCAGAGGAGTACGGCCGCCGCGGTGCCAGGCTGATTCTCACCGCCCGCGATCCGAATGAGTTGCAGCGGGCACGCACTTACCTGCTGAGCCGGGGTGCGGTAAGCAGCGAGGATGCCGTGGCGCTGATTCCCTGCGATGTGACCAGCAGCGACCAGACCGCAGAGATGATTGCGCTGGCCAGCAGCCGCTTTGATCGCATTGACGTGCTGGTGAACAACGCCGGCATCATCACCGTGGGTCCCGTGGAAGACCAGCCTCTCTCCGCCTTCGAAGATGCGATGCGCACGAACTATTTCGGCATGGTGCATGCCACGCTGGCCGTGCTGCCGCAAATGCTGGCGCGCGGCGCTGGGTCCATCGTCAACATCACCTCGATTGGGGGCAAGGTCGCGGTGCCGCACCTGCTGCCTTACGCGGCCAGCAAGTTTGCCACCGTGGGCTTCTCCGAGGGACTGCGTGCGGAGTTGCGCGGCAAGGGCATCCGCGTAACGACGGTCTGTCCTGGGCTGATGCGGACGGGCTCCTTCCGGGAGGCCCTGTTTACCGGCGACCGCGAACGCGAGTACCGCTGGTTCAGCCTCGGCGCAAGCCTGCCGGGAGCCTCCACCAGCGCTGCGCACGCAGCCCGCAGGATTGTCCGCGCCACCGAGCTCGGCACGGCGGAGATATTCATCACGCCTCAGGCCTGGATTGCCGGTCGTCTCGGGCAAGCCATGCCCAATACGACGGCTGCAGTGCTGAAGATGGTGAACGACTACGTGCTGCCGAACCCGGTGAACGGAAATCGCGAACCGGAGCATGGCCGTCACACGCGCGGCAAGGAGCTGTCTTCCCTGCTGCCGCTGGGCAGGCGGGCGGCAAAGCGTTACAACCAGGAAGCCTAGCCACGACGCGGGAGGCTTCCGCGGGAGGCGCATCCGGCTCTCCGCGCGCAAGCGCATTCTAGACCGGCATCTTGCCGCCGGTTGCGCCATAGACCTCTCCGGTTACGTAGCTCGCATCCTCCGAGGCAAGCAGCACGTAGAGTGGAGCCATTTCCACCGGCTGCGCAGGGCGGCCGAAGGCAGAGCTCTTGCCAAACTGCTTGACCTGCTCCTCGGGCATCGTGCTCGGAATCAGGGGCGTCCACACCGGCCCCGGCGCCACCGCATTGACGCGAATGCCTTCTGCCGCGAGCAGCTTCGCAAGCCCCTTGGTGAAGTTTACGATGGCTGCTTTGGTGGAAGCGTAAGCCAGCAGTGAGGGTTTCGGCTCAAAGGCCTCGATCGACGCGGTGTTGATGATGGCCGAACCAGGCTGCATGTGCTGCTCGGCTGCCTGCGAAAGATAGAACATCGCGAAGATATTTGTTTTATAGGTGCGCTCGATTTCCTCGGGCGTAAACTCCGCCAGCTTCTCATGCGTGCGCTGGAAGCCGGCGTTGTTGACGAGGATATCCAGCTTCCCGAGCTGCTGGACGGTGGTCTCCACCAGCTTGCGGCAGTTTTCCGCGTCAGTGATGTCGCAGGCCACGGTCACGGCCTTGCGTCCAGCCTTCTGCACCTGGCTGGCTGTCTCCTGCGCGTCCTGCTCTTCTTCCGGCAGGTAGGAGATGACTACATCTGCACCTTCCTTGGCGAAGGCAATCGCCACTGCGCGGCCAATGCCGCTGTCCGCGCCGGTGATGAGAGCTGCCTTGCCTTCAAGCCGGTTGTGCCCGTGGTACGACTCCTCGCCGTGGTCGGCCTTGGGATTGATCTGCGCCTCGCTTCCGGGGGAAGGCTGGTGCTGCCCGGGAACAGGGGGTTTTATGTTGGCTTCACGCGGGTCAGCGGGACGGGTCAGTACGTCTGCCATCGGTTTTCCTCATTTTCGAAGTGAATTAGTCGGGCTTGATCCATGTGACCTGTTGCTTCGCGCCACGGGTTGTGTCCCTGCCATGTAACTGGCTCGTTTGCAGCGCTCAGGCAACATACCTTTCCATTCCGTTATCCAAGGTTGCAGGTAAGTAGCCGGGGATGCACGGGCACGACCTTCCCTTGACCAGGACGACTATAAGTCCAGCTAAAGACGCGGCTTCCGCGCTAGCGCCACATGGCGAAACTGGCTGTGGACCGCACTACGGCCCGCGGCGGAAAGCTCCGGAGTTGCGCGTGGCATGCACCGCAGGAAGGCAGGAAGGGCTCATTGATCGAACACGAAGTCGCCAACGGCACCGGACAACTGCGGCAACAGATTGAGGCGCTCGGACCCTGGTTCCACAACCTTCGCATCCATGGAGAACAGACTGCCCCGCACCATTTTCTCGGCGATTATCCGGCCACAAAATGGCAGCGCGTTGCCCCCGCGGTGCCCGAAGACCTGCGCGGTGCGAGCGTTCTGGACATCGGCTGCAACGCGGGCTTTTATTCTATTGAGCTGAAAAGACGCGGAGCCGGGCGCGTGCTCGGCATTGATGCCGATGAAGACTACCTGCGGCAGGCGCGCTTTGCCGCGGACCAGCTTCAAATGGACATCGAGTTCCGCAAGTGCTCGGTCTACGACGTCGACACGCTCCACGAGAGCTTCGACATCGTGCTGTTCATGGGCCTCTTTTACCACCTGCGTTATCCGCTGTTTGCCCTCGACAGGATCGTGCAGCGCGTCCAGGGCGTGCTGGTCTTCCAGACGCTCACCCGTCCGAACCCGGAGGCGCCGGAGCGCTGCCCGGTAGAGGACGACTATGACTTCTGGCAGGACAGCATCTTCTCTGAGCCTGGCTTTCCACGCATGGCATTCATTGAGAAGTCCTATGCCGGCGACTGTACCAACTGGTGGGTGCCGAATGTGCCCGCAGTTGAGGCGATCCTGCGCAGTGCAGGGCTCGAGATCTTCTGCCACCCCGAACCCGAGACTTGGTTCTGCGCGCCGGCCAATGTAAAGCGGCGTGACCGCTATGTGCAGGAACTGGAATTTGCCGGGCAGCTCTGGTGAGGAACGAGGAGAACGATGGTTGAAGCCGTAATGCTATGGAACGAACCGAACAACCTGTCGCACTGGAACTTTCACCTGGACCCGAACTGGGAGAAGTTTGCGGCGATGGTCCGGCAGTCTTCGGCTGCCATTCACAAGGTCAATCCTGACCTGCGCATTGTGCTCGGCGGCGTCTCCGCGTGCGACTGGCGGTTCATCGAGCTGATGAACTCCCACGGCGCGCTTGAGAACATCGACGTCGTGGCCGTGCACGGCTTTCCGCTCGACTGGAATCACTGGTCGATCCACGAATGGCCGGACCGCATTCGCGAGACGCGCGCGGTCATCGACAAGCCCGTTTGGGTGAGTGAAGCCGGGGCTTCGTCTTTCGGCGCCGAGGAGGTGCAGGCCTTTGGGCTTGAGCGCACCATAGCCCTGCTGGGCGGGCTGGTAGAGCGTATTCACTGGTACAGCCTCTATGACTTACCGCCAAACTGGGAGGCAACGACGCGCCACAAGGAAGCCGAAGGCAGTTCCTACTATCGCCACTACTACATGGGCCTGCTGCGGCACGACGGATCCCCCAAGATTACCGCGCGCATGTTCCCGGCGATTCCGGGACTCGGCCTCTGCCAGTGGTTCCATTATGAGGACCATCGCCTGGAGAACGCGGTGGAATGGATGCAGAAACTCGGCGTGAAGTATCTGCGCACCGGCGTGAGCTGGGCAGACTACTTCCGCCCCGGGGCGCAGCGATGGTTTGATGCGCAGATGCAGGCGCTGGCTCCTTTTGAGACCACGATGACGCTCTGCTTTACTCCCGATCACCTGGGAATGGAGCCGCACTGGGCCAGTCCTCCGCGGGAGATTGAACCTTTCACCGATTTCGCCTGCTGGGCGGTGGACCGCTACGCGGGCAGCCGGCATAGAGCCATTCAAGAGACAGAGGAGGCGGTGGCAGCGCGATGAGCAAAACAGTTCTGATCACAGGAGGTGCGGGATTCGTTGGGTCGCACCTTGCCGATGGGCTGCTGGCCAAAGGCTACAAGGTGCGCGTGCTGGATAACCTGACGCCGCAGGTGCACCAGCGCAAGCTGCCCACCTATCTCTCGCCCGAGGTTGAGGTCATCTTTGGCGACGTGCGTGACCGCGCGGCCCTGCTGTGCGCGCTTCGCGATGTGGACTACATCTTCCACTTCGCCGCCGCCGTGGGGGTGGGCCAGTCCATGTACGAGATCAGCCGCTACATGGAAGTAAACACCATGGGCACAGCCGAGCTGCTGCAGGTGCTGCTGGATAGTAAAGCCAGCCTGCAGAAGCTGATCGTTGCCTCCTCCATGTCCATCTACGGCGAAGGCAGCTACGTGTGCAGCCACTGCGGCCCGGTGGCACCGCCCATCCGTACCGGGGAGCAGCTTCGCTCCGGCGTGTGGGAGGTCAACTGCCCGAAATGCGGCAGCAGCGTGCATCCACGGCCCACGCCTGAGGACAAGCAGTCAGAGGTCACCTCGGTCTACGCGCTTTCCAAGCGCGACCAGGAGGAGTTGTGCCTCACCTTCGGCCGCACTTATAACGTGCCGGTCACGGCGCTTCGCTTCTTCAACATCTACGGCACGCGCCAGGCGCTCTCAAATCCCTACACGGGCGTGGCGGCGATCTTCGCCTCACGGCTGCTGAATAACCAGCCGCCACTGGTGTTTGAAGATGGCGAGCAGCAGCGCGACTTCGTCAACATTCATGACATTGTGCGCGCAAATCTGCTGGCGATGGAGCGGCGCCAGTCCAACGGCCAGGTCATCAACATCGGCTCGGGCCAGCCTATCTCGATCAACCGCGTGGCAGATCTGCTGGGGACGGCGCTCGGCCGCGAGATCCCGCATGTGGTTACGCACCGCTTCCGCAGCGGCGACATCCGGCACTGCTATGCGGACCTCACCCGGGCGCGCACGCTGCTCGGCTACGAGCCGCAGGTGACGCATGAAGAGGGGTTTGCCGAGCTGGTGGAATGGCTGCAAGTGCAGCAGGCAGAGGACAAGGCCGAGGTGGCGATTCGCGAACTGAATGCTTTTGGCCTCTCGGCATAGCGACAGGAAGGGACAGGCGACGACATGAAGGCTGGAACACAGCGCAGCATCCTCATCACGGGAGGTGCAGGATTTATCGGTTCCAATCTGGCTGCAGAACTGCTGCGGGACGAAGACACCTGCGTGCAGATCTTCGATAACCTCTCGCGGCCCGGGGTGGAGCTGAATCTCAAGTGGCTGCGGGAGCAGGCTGGGTGGCCGCGCCTGACGATCA
The DNA here is from genome assembly GCA_964421715.1 of uncultured Acidipila sp. GTDB lineage: Bacteria > Acidobacteriota > Terriglobia > Terriglobales > Acidobacteriaceae > CAYQYM01. The sequence goes on along the minus strand of CAYQYM010000070.1, from coordinate 973 downwards.
CCAGCGGAGACGTGCGCAATGCGGCGCAGGTGCGCACTGCCGCCGCAGACGCGACGGAGATCTACCATTTCGCCGCGCAGGTCGCCGTCACCACCTCCGTTGCCGACCCCGTCAGCGACTGCGAGACCAACGTGCTGGGCACACTCAATGTGCTGGAGGCCGCACGGCGCAGCCGGCGCAATCCGTTTGTGCTCTTCACCTCAACGAACAAGGTCTACGGCGGCCTGCCCGGCCTGGACCTGGTTTGTGACAACACTCGTTATCGATTCAAAGACCCCGGACTCACGGGAGTCAACGAGGCCTGGCCCCTGGACTTCCACTCGCCCTACGGCTGCTCCAAGGGAGCGGCAGACCAGTACGTGCGCGACTATGCCCGCATCTACGACCTGCCTACCGTGGTCTTTCGCATGTCCTGCATTGCAGGGCCGCGGCAGCTTGGCACAGAGGACCAGGGGTGCGTCGCTCACTTCCTCTACTCCGCGCTGGAGCAGCAGCCTGTCACGATCTACGGAGACGGCCGGCAGGTACGCGACGTGCTGCATGTACACGACCTGGTGCGCGCGATGCGCATGGCCAGCGAGCAGCGCGAAACCACCGCGGGCAACATCTACAACGTAGGCGGCGGCATCACGCAGGCCATTTCGGTACGCGAAGCGATTGAAAAAATCGAGCAGCTCACGGGTGAGCCAATCGAATGCGAGTACGCAGAGACGCGCCCCGGCGATCAAAATCTCTACATCACCGATTACAGCCGCCTGCAAAAGGCCACCGGCTGGAGGCCAAGGAGGAGCGTCGACACCATCCTTGCAGACATCGCCGCGTTCTGGAACAGCGGCTTCAAGCTCTACCGTGAAGAGCAATGCCACGCACCGCATGCCGGGAGGGTGGCATGAAGTAGGCGCCGATCAACTCCCGGTGGACCCTTGACGGCTCCACCTAATTCGGCTTCCGCGCCCCGCACCTCCCGCTGGAG